>CANFCB010000004.1 GCA_947445025.1 Myxococcales bacterium | reverse complement strand
TAACTTACTCCTACCCAAGCGTACTTGAGTCTAACCTAATTATTCGAATAATTAAGTTCTAAGTTAAGATACAAGGGGGATTTTCTCGTCGACACCGTCACTCTTAAAAACAAACTTCTTAAAATGCTGCTCCGACAACCCAACAAATTGAATCAGCTGATTCTCTTCAAGAGATTTTATAGCCCGCCTAAGTGTACTCACACAAACACCCAACTGCAAACTCAACTCTTTTTGCTTGAGCACAAATTCGCCAGTCACGCCTCGTGGCAACAGCGAAAGCTCTGCCCAAACAAACTTGGCACGTAGCGATAGTTTTGAATTACGAAATATATCTATAGGGATGCAAACCTTGTTTGACATAATTTACTCCGGCCAAGCCTTTTACAAAGCTTGACATGTGGAGTCGAGATGTTAGTTTTTTCTCGACTCCGTAAGTGGTCTGCCGCGCCTAAAAGTTTCTATGTTCTTGGGCGCGGTACTTTTTGCTGAAAACACAGCATGTGCGATCAACAATCGTGAAATCAGCATAAATTAAAAGCTAAATTAATAGCAAATTGTTTTTAAGAATAATTTTTTTGTCCAAAAACTTGCTCCCTCCAGCAACTGCAGTTACCATCAAACAATGCAATAGAATCAAGCAAAAATACATAAAGCAAAGCAATCGGGGGAACTTTATGGTTAAGAGAATATTGGTATTGTCGCTGGTGACGTTGACCTTGAGCAGTCTGGCCGCGTGCGGAGAAGATAACGCGTCGCTTGCCGACACGGCGATAGCACCGACGTGCGTTTCGCTGCTGGTATGCGTGCCAAATGGTGGGATGGACTGCTGCGTCCCTCTGGCCGACTGGAAGACGACGTGTGGGCTGTGCGTCTGGGATTATACCACCAACATATGTGTGACTGTAGATACCAGTTGGTACGCCATAACCGAAGCGGAAACACTCATAGGGCAGTCAGCCTCAACGACCCAGTGTAAAATTTCAATGTGAGGATCCAGCTCAATGCTGACTATGGGTGGCTGATTGGGTTTACCGCATGCCGGATTAAATTTTGCAGAAAAAAATCTCGAGTTTGTTCCGCAAGTTGCAAGCCAACCCGATTTTGCGCCTCTTCAGTAGAAGCGCCTAAGTGTGGAGTGACGATGACCTTTTCATGTTGTAGCAATTCATTGCTGTGTGAGGGTGGTTCTTCTTCAAGTACATCGAGTGCCGCGCCGCTGACATCTCCGCGATTTAAGGCATTAAGAAGCGCTACTTCGTCGATGATTCCGCCGCGTGCAGCGTTGATAATACGTACACCCATTTTCATCTTGCCAAAAGCGCTGTCATCGATGAGGTGATGTGTATAACGTGAGAGGGTAATGTGAATCGAAATAAAATCAGACTTTGCATAGAGTTCATCGAGGGTCACCAGTGCAGCACCGCAGGCTTTTGCTTTTTCCGGCGAGACAAGAGGATCACAGGCAAGCACGCGCATACGAAGACCGGTAGCCAAGGTTGCGACGACGCTGCCAATATTTCCTAAACCTAAAATGCCTAATACTTTCTCGTGAATCTCGGTGCCTTTAAATTTCGATTTTTCCCAAGCACCGTTTTTTAAGGATGCAGATGCTTGGGGAATATGTCTGGCTAAAGACATGAGCAGAGCAATGGCATGCTCGGCTGTGGTGACGATGTTGCCCTCTGGCGTATTCATAACAATAATATTAGCGGCACTAGCAGCAGCGATGTCGATGTTGTCCACGCCAATGCCGGCTCGTCCAATCATTTTTAGTTTGCAGGCTTTTTCAATTAAGGCTTTAGTGACTTGGGTTTGACTGCGGACCAGTAAAGCATCGTACTGAGGAATGATGGATTCCAGTGATTCTTTGCTTTGCCCGACGAGAACATCCACGGAAAATTGCGGAATAGATTTTAGAAATTCAATTCCTTCGTGAGACAAAGGATCAGAAACCAATACTCGAAATTGTGTTTTCATGTCGTCCAATTTTGAGCTAACGCCAAATGCGGTTTGCTACGAACTATCTTTTTGGCTTCATTTAAGTCTGCTGGTGCCGGAGCACCGAGGAAGCGTCGTTTCAAATTTGCTACTCTCCTTAAGGCTTCTTCCACTCTGCTTAAGGGGACTTGGCCGGTGTCGACGAGTTCATGCAGCGCGCTGATGGCTTCATCGATTTTAGCGACTTCCTTGCATACTAAAAAAGCATCCACGCCTGCCAGCAATCCTAAACGGATCATTTCCTTCATGGTATAGCGATCAGCTACTGCTTTCATTTCTAGATCGTCAGAAAAAACGACGCCGTCGAATCTTAATTTTTCCCGCAATAAATTTTGTAAAATCGCTTTGCTTAAAGTGGCCGGAAATTCAGCGTCAAGCGCAGGAATAAGGATATGCGCGGTCATCATGCTGGCAACGCCGGCTTTGATGGAAGCTTGAAATGGGACGAGTTCAACAGCTTCGATGCGGCTTTGATCATGACGCAAGATAGGCAGGTCCAGATGACTGTCGATGTCAGTATCGCCGTGTCCGGGAAAATGTTTGGCGCAGGCGGCCAGGCCTGCTTCTTGCATTCCGTTAATAAACAATGCACCAATACGTGCAACCGTATGCGCGTCGCAAGCAAAGCTGCGATCGCCAATAATAGGGTTTAAAGAGTTAGTGTCGACGTCTAAGATGGGAGCAAAATCCAAGTGAAAACCGAGTGCAATCATTTCGCGTGCCATCATGGCACCTAAACGATAAGGCAAATCCGGTTGGCTTTGGCTTAATGTTCCAATGCGGCGCATGTCGGGAACGGGCGTGCAAATATTTTTGAGCCTGGCCACGCGTCCACCTTCTTGATCGACGCTAATTAAAGGCGCAAATTGGCTGGTCCTTAAATCCATGATTTCGCGATTGAGTTCGACAACTTGCTCTAAAGAAGCAACGTTGCGCGCAAATAAGATAACCCCGGCGGCAAGTTCCTTACTGAGCAGGCGCCGTGCGTCAGCATTGACATTTAGGCCATCAAATCCAAAAATAAAAAGTTGACCCAAAGCACGTGATTTCAAGGCGTTACTCCTCGCAGTCTTCGCAGTGTCCCTTTAATAAAATTTCTGAAATATTGCCAACTTTATTATTGCTAGCCTTAGGTGAATGAGTAACCTGGACGTTGGCGGTCGGTAGGCATGATACGTCGCCACAATCTGTGCAAACAAAATGGGGATGTGACGCGTTTTTATTTTCCTGATTTTTTAGCTCAAAACGCCAAGTATGATCGCCGACATCTATACGAGAAAGCAAACCTGCTTCGGTTAGGTCACTTAAATTGCGAAAGATAGTGGCGCGATCCATTTCTTGGGGAGCTAGTTTACCTATTAGATCGCCGTGACTAAGCGGCGCGGATATTTTACTCAAGGCTTGCAAAACAGCGATGCGCGGCGGCGTTGATCGTAGACCAGTTTTTCGAATGAGCGTTTTGAAATCATTGATGCTGTTCATAAAACCTCAAGATTTATTTGAGACAGCATATAATATCTTTTTCTTGATGTGGAGCAAGAGATATTTCATAAGGAGCATGAGAGTGGTTGTGATCAACTGAGGGCACTGTTGATAAACAAATAACTAGGAAAAATCCACAAAATGCACCAGCTCCGGTGATCCAGGGCGAGTTATCAGTTTTTTCGACGTGGTGAGAGTGTGGCTCTAATTGGGTTAAGTGATGACGATGAAAAACCACGTGCAACAAGACCCCGGCCATGAGCGCTTCAAAAGTCATGAGGGCTTGTTCTGATGTATGGGTGATCCAGCTTTCGCCGAAGAAGAATCCCATGGAGGTGGCGATCATGACGATTGCGAGGCTGAAGATAGCCGCTTTGGTCCCCAAGCTGCCTTGAGTGATGCGCCAGATTCCAACACCTTCAGGTAAGCGGTGCAGGACCACTGCGAGGCCTAAAAAGGTTGCTTGATGCGAGCTGATGGAATGGGTGCTGGCGAGGGCTATACCATCTAATATGGCATGAGCAATGAGGCCGATGGAGGCAATCGAAATTAAGGAGTGGTGTAAATTACAATGACCCTTATCGATAAAACGTCCGATGAGGACGGGCGCTATGAAGCCGAGGGCAGCTGCACTAACCGCCATTAATCCGCCGTGGGCAATACTGTCTGGCAGGATGTGAAAAACCACCAAACTAAAAATAGAGCAGAGCACAAAGGCATCTAAAAAACGGAGAAAAGTATGGAATCGCGTGGCGAAGCCAAATAAAGCAGGCCCAATTAGGAGCGAGCAAAAACTTAAAAGTAAGAGACTATACATTTTTTAGATCCAAAAAAAATATTAAGGCATGTCTAGCCTAAAATATTTTGAATCGCAATTACAATTGAGTTGCAATTAAATTATCTCGCCTGCGCTGGTATGACAATTCCGGAAGCGTGAACTCGTGCAATTTTTTAGCGATTCTTAACATCAAAAACATCACGCAAGCCATCGCCAAGAAAATTAAAGCCGAGCACGGTGATGGCAATGCAAATTCCCGGAAAAATTGCCAAGTGTGGCGCAATAAAAAGATAGGAAACGCCTTGATCCAGAAGTGCACCCCAAGAAGGTGTGCCGGGAGGAACGCCCAGTCCTAGGAAGCTTAAGGCTGCTTCTGCTAGAATTAACGATGCTAAAGCAAAACTTGCTTGAACAATGATCGGTCCCAAAATATTAGGAATAATGTGCACAAAAATAATGCGATGCGTTTTAGCGCCTAAGCTTGTGGCCGCAGTGACGTATTCGTAATTTTTAATGGAAAGAACTTGCGCTCTCACCACGCGGGCATATCCTACCCAGCCTGTGGCGCACAGTGCAAAGACTACGTTGATGGTTTTGGGGCTTAATATAGCTGCGATATAAATGGCCAAAAGCAAGCCTGGAAAAGCCAGTAAAATATCGATAACGCGCATCATGACCGCATCAATACGATTGCCGAAAAATCCCGAAACCGCACCGTAAACAATGCCGATTGAAAGTGAAATTACCGTACAAGTAATGGCAATCAGCAGAGAAATACGCGCGCCGTAAACCAGCGAAGTCAAAACATCGATGCCATTTTCAGCAAATCCCAAGCGACCAGCGCCAGGTCCTTTTAGTTCCATATCGAGGCGAATATTAAGTCCTGAATCGCCTATAAACCACGGGCCTAAGATACCTACCAGGATAAAGCAGAGAATAATCAATGCGCCTGCTAAAGAAGCAGGATTTTTAAAAAAATGTTTTAGGGTTCGTTGGTCCATTATCATTTTAATGCTTGGGCTATAGTTTGTAAGCGAATGCGAGGGTCAATCCATTGATAACTTAAGTCGGTGAGTAAATTAATAAAAACATAAGCAAAAGCAACAGTGAGGACAACGCCTTGCACGATGGGCATATCAAGACGTTGAATGCTTTCCAACAATAATAGCCCAATGCCCGGCCAGTTAAAAATCTTTTCGGTTACCACACTGCCTGCTAAAAGTCCGCCTAGTTCCAGACCGACGACGGTGATGACCGGCAACAAAGCATTACGCAGGGCGTGCTTAAAGTAAACTTGATTTTCTGACAGACCTTTGGCTCTGGCTACACGAATATAGTCTTCGCTCATGACCTCTAAAATCGAAGCGCGTACCATGCGGGCTTGCATGGCAGCCATAGCTAAACCTAGACTTGCGGCTGGTAAAATCACCGACCAAATGCCATCGGTAGCGCCGCTGATAGGAAAAATATGCCAATGAATGGAAAAAGCCAACAAGAGCAGGGGACCTAAAAAAAATCGGGGCAGACTTATCCCTAGTAACGCTAAAAACATGAGCAAGGCATCAAAGAAAGAACCTCTCCTCGCTGCGGCAGCAATTCCCAAGACAGGGCCAATGGTAAGTGCAAAAAGCATGGCGAAAAAAGCCAGCCATATGGTGTAAGGTAGTCTTTGCGCAATCATGGTTAAAACAGGCTCACGGGTTCGATAGCTTAATAATTGGTTGCGCGAAACTTGGCGAATAAATTGGCCGTATTGTGCTATAAAACCAAGAGGATTTCCTGCAGCGTCGACCAAATTTAAATCTTGTGCCAATTGTAAGCGTGCTTCATGGGGCGCTTGATCTCCTAATATGTTGTCGACGGGATCGCCGGGAATCAGGCGCAGCATCCCAGTTACCATTAAAGTGGCACCAATGAGAACAGCAATGATAGAAACAAGTTTACCGGTCCAGCGGTTGCTCGGCATAAAGCAGGAGCCTAATAAAATTGCCATGGCTAGGCTAAAAATGACAATGTCAGGTAAGCTTGCGCCGCTCATAGCGGACCTTTTTTATTGCTGTGCATAATTTTTGCGTGGCGAAGACCTAGCAGAGAGCCGGTTCGCGAGGGCGTAAATTGTAGAACATTGCGATTCATGACGACAATCTCATCTTCAAACCATAAAGGAATATAGGGCATGGTTTCCAGCAAGCGTAGTTCAATTTTTTCATAAAGTGCTTTTCTGGTTTCCAGGTTGGTGTTGGAGCGAGCCTGCATGATCAGTTTATCGATTACGGGATCAATATAAGCAATACGATTTCCTCCGCCTTTATCGGGCCCAGGAATATTGCTCGAATGAAAAATCCAATGAAACAAATCGGGTTCGATAACAGGAGTCCAAATCAAACTAAAAATTTCAAAGTTACCTTGTTTGACATCTTGATAAAGCGCGCTGAAATCTTTGATGCGAAGCTCGGTGTCGATACCAAGCTCACGAAAATTTTGTGCATAAACTAGGGCAATGCTTTGGCGAAAACGATCAGGGCTGGTGGAAATGGTAATTTTAAAACGTTGGCCTTTGCCTAAACCGCGATTGGTGAATCCTGCTTGATCAAGCATTGCTTTGGCAGTGACTGGATCATAAAGCAGCGGCGCTAATTGCCGAGATTTTGCCCAATGCTGTGGAGGAATCAGACCTGTAGCTCTGCTAGCCATGCCGTGAAATTTATATTTTAAGAGAGCGTTGATATCGATGGATAAAGCAAGGGCCTTGCGCACGCGTACATCTGCAAGCGCTCTTCGGGTTCGATCTTTTTCAGATTCTTTGACGGCGTGGTGATTTTTGGGGCCGCGCAAATTCATAGCCAGATATGCATAGCCAAGACCAGGAGTTTTTTTAAGGATAAGTTGCTCAGGATATTTTTGTACAATACTGGCTTGGATAGGGGAAATTCCGCCTGAATTAAAATCCGCTTTGCCTTTAATTAATTCTAAAAGCCTGGTAGTGGCATCTTTGACCACGCGAATTTCAATACGGGGCAGCAGCGGGCTGGTTTCAAACCATCGGCTTTGTGCCTGTAGGGTGAGAGTGTCGGTCACTTTGTCAAATTTAACGAGGCGATATGGTCCCGAACCGACGATTTTGTCGCGACATATTTGCGAGCGATTTTGACAGTGTTTTTTAGAGACGATGCCAAGGCCCGAGAGGTCACTAAAAAAAGGCGCATAGGGAGCCTTTAAAATAAATTGCACGGTGTGTTCAGTGAGTGTTTTGATGCTTTGAATGTAATTATATTTTTCACTGTGTGGGGATCTGACATCTGCATCATTTAACGAGGAAAAAGTATAAACCACGTCCGCAGCCGTTAACGGCGTTCCGTCGTGAAAAAATAAGTTTGCTCTGAGGTGAACCAGGTACGTTACAGGATTGATTTGCTCGATATCTTTGGCCAAAAAAGATTCTGGTAATAAATCTTCATCAATCACAAACAGCGGAGCAAAAATTAGCTGACTTAAATTAGAAGCTACCGCAGAGGTGGCAAATCTAGGGTCTAAACTCTCGGGGCTACTTGACACTGTCACATGTAAGACGGAGTCTTCTTTGGTGGGAGTCTCAGGAGCGCGTCGGCATGCACAGACAGCTAAAAGAAAGAGGGCCAGCAAATGAGGTGCGTGTAATCGTTTTTTAGCGTAAAGCATATAAATAAGCCCAAAATGCAGGTAGTCATCCAGTGTTTTTAGCTGAAGGCGAAACAGATGTATATGGTTAATATAAAACAAACATAGGAATTTACTGGCAAGTTCGCTGGCATTTTATTGATAAGTTATCGTATACTAGAGAGTGAAGGGGATTAAAATACATGCGAAATTTTTGCTTTGCCGTTATAGTATTTACAGTTTTTTCTTTTGCTGCTTTGGGCAAGACTGAAAAATTCCCCAGGCCTGAATCGCTTTTGCCTAATATTGCCTTTTGGACCAAAGTCTATGGGCAATGGACCACCGAAGACATTGCTTTTTCTGATGAAAGCGATTTGAGCATGGTTTATCGCGTGATTCAGGTGCCTGCTATAGGGCAACGTCGCAATGGTATTGCTAGAGATCAGATTATTAAACAAGCGCGTGCTGAAATCGTAGCCGCCTTAAAGACCCTTGATATGATGAAGCCTGAATCAGAGCGTGAAGTCTCGGGGCTTGCCTTAGAAATTTTTCAAGCACTCAAAGCAGTGAGGCGAGTTGATAAATATCAACGTACGGATTTTATACGTGCGCAAAATGGCTTGAGTAATCGTTTTGAAAGAGGCTACCAACTGTCTGGTGCGCACGATCAAGAAATTAAAGCACGCTTGAAACGTGAAGGTTTGCCTGAAGAATTGATTGCCATTGTATTCGTGGAAAGCCTTTTTTACAGCTCTTCAATGTCGCATGCTGGTGCCGCAGGGATTTGGCAGTTTATGCGTCGCACTGCCAAGGAGTTTATGCGTGTCAATCCGCTGGTGGATGAGCGTTACGACCCACTTATTGCTACGGAATCAGCGATTCAGTATTTAAAAGGCGCTTATGCTAAATTAGAATCCTGGCCTTTGGCTATTACTTCTTATAACCATGGGCGCGCGGGAATGATGCGAGCCGTTGTGCGCGTTAATTCTAGGGACATCGCTGATGTTCTTAAATATTACCAAAGTCCTAGTTTTAAATTTGCTTCACGTAATTACTACGCAGAATTTTTAGCGGCTTTGGACGTCTACAACAACGCAGAACAGATTTTTTCCAAGGTAAAACCCGTGCCGGATTGGGCCTATGATGTCATCGAATTACCTAAACCTATTTTTGTGCAAGATCTGCTCAGCAGTCGTTTGATCGATAAAGATTGGTTAGTTCAGTACAATCCAGCGTTGACGGCTAATGCCCGTGCCGGAAAAGAAGTTATCCCGCAAGGATTTAAAATTAGAATTCCCGAAGGGCAAAAGGCTCAATTCGACAAGCAATTTATTTTACTTTCGGACCAACAATTTGATAGGGCAAGCGCTCAAGTGCGCGCACATTACCGTGCCAATGGTCGACAACGTGTTTTTGATATCGCTAAAACCTACGATGTTTTTCATGATCAGCTGGCCAAGCGTTTAGGCTATGCACCCAATCAAATCCCGCGGCGAGGTTCAGTGATTTTAGTGCGTTCAGCCGATAGCCTTTTTACCCAGATCCCCACGCCTATTTTTAAAGACGGGTATCAAATGGCAGATTCGAATCATGAAAATTCGGTAGCTGCCGGAAGCAACTGACTATGACATTAAAAACCAGAGAACCCTCTGCCAAGCTCGCTCATATTGAGGCGTGTTTAAACGCAGATGTTGAGTACCAAAAAAGCACTGGTTTAGAGAAATATGATTTTGTAAATCAAGCAGCCAAAAGTATTTCTCTTCAAGAAATTGATATCTCCACCAGGCTGCTAGGAAAACACTTACAGGCGCCACTTATGATAGCGCCGATGACCGGTGGAATTGAACGCGGTTTAGAGTTAAATCAACGTTGGGCCAGGTCCGCTGAGCACTGGCAGATTGCTATGAGCGTGGGGAGTCAACGCATCGGACTTGAAGACCCCAGCAAAGCTGCTTTTTATCAAATCAGAAAACATGCACCAACTACTTTGATTTTTGGCAACATAGGCGCTGCTCAAATCTGTCGCGGTTTCGGCATTGATGAAGTCAAAAGAGCGGTGGAGATGATCGAGGCGGATGCCATGTTTATTCATTTCAATGCCATGCAAGAAGCCTGTCAGGGTGGCGATGTTGATTTTAAAGATCTGCATCGTAAATTAGCCGAAATGTGTTCCGCTTTAAAAAAACTGGGAGTTCCGGTTTTTGCCCGTGAAGTTTGTTTTGGCATAAGTCCTGAAGCAGCTATAAGGCTCCTCGATGCGGGTGTAGATGGTATTGATTGTGCTGGTGCCGGAGGAACTTCTTGGGCAAAAGTTGAAGCGCTCTGCGCTAAAAATGATCGCCAACGCAAATTGGCAAACTGTTTTGGCGAATGGGGCATTGCTACTGCGACGTCTATTTTAAATGTGCGCTCTGTTTCCCGCGAGATTCCTCTTATAGCGACGGGAGGTTTGCGTACCGGTATTGATGTGGCCAAAGTGATTGCGCTGGGTGCTGATTTAGGGGCCATGGCAAGACCGATGCTCTTGGCGGCGTATGCTAGCGAACAAGCCTTGTTTGATTTTATCGAGGATGTACTTGCCCAGTTGCGCGTGTGCATGTTTGGTGCCGGCGCCAGTTCTTTAAAAGATTTAAAAACCACTTTATTTTAAAAACAATTTTCTCTCGGATCCCACTCTTGATGGGGCGGAATAATTTTTTCTACTAAACAACGATAGCTGTCATCGAAATGTTTTTGCTTGAAGAAGGGATGCAGAAGAAGTTCATGGAGATGGTGTTCTTTTCCGTCGATGCTAATCGAGCCTGACAGCCAATTGCCTTTTTTATTATAAAATCCATTTTGTGCAGAGAGATTAGAGTTGTTGATATCGAGTTCAAAATCAAGAAATAAGTCGTCAGAGCTGATGATGTTTTTCAAATTTAGCCTCAATGTGCTTTTGGCTTCTTTTAAAGTAACGCCATGAAAGTAAACGTTGGGCGTCGCTGCAGAAAAGTCGCATAGTTTATTGCTTTCTGTAAAAATAGGTTCCACCTGTGCAGACAGGGTGCCCTCTTTGATATGCAATAAAAATTGAGGTAATTTTTCGCTATGCACGACATCGTAAGATGTATAGTTATCCAGTGTAATTTTTTGAAAATCAAATAAAGTATTTTGCGGATCTTGGCGAAGAATATCTGTAAAAATCTCTAGATATTCTGAAGCATAGATAATCTTTCCAGTCACGATCGTATTGCCGGTAATATCAGCTTTACCTTCCATGTATGTTTTAACGGCGTGACAATCAGTTGTTAATTTCTTCGCTTCCAAGTTGCGCAGTTGGCAATTTTGCAAAGGAATTTTCAATTTCGAATATGAGTGTTTATAAGTACTGCGATACTGCTTCAGCATACCCTCACGCTTGGGTCCGCATTCTTTATTTTGACCCAGTTCAAGTGCAATATTTCCAATATTTTGTATGAGTAATCGGGAAGCTTGAATCGCCAAGAAGCGATCGACGGGGCAATCATAGCTAGCAGGCTTATCGAGATCAGTGATAGACTGAATGTCTTCTGCAAAGGCATTTGCTTTAAAACTGGGATCCAGACCAAGTCGATCAGAAGGGACTTGTATCGAATTATTCCCCCATAGGACCATGTGCCCTTGGAGGAAATTAGTGTGATCTTTATAAGTGTTTTGTTGTGCCTCCAGGTCAGATGCGTGAATATCAACTTGATAGTCACCAAACAGGCCCGGTAATTTAACGAGTGTTTCTTGATTGGCATCATAAACAATATTTTTAAAAGTGAGATTCGGTAAAGGAATACTGCAAAGATTTAAGCTTTCAGATCGTGCCAAGTGAATCAAGAGAGCAAAACTTAAACTACCTTTGATTATGCTCATGTCTTTGCTCGCTCCTGGTATTTTTGCTTGAAAATTTTCAAAAATGACACGAGAAAAATCAAGTTGAAGTGAGTCTTCTCCTTCGGGAATAACAGGAAAGGCGTCGTTATTGGTCAAGTAGCCATCAATTGTTTTGTGACCGCTCAGGGTAACTTTTCCTGAAAGCGTGCCCAATATTTTTTGGTTGTCGTCTAGAATATTAGTGCTTTTTTCAAAATCAAAAACGCAGTTAATGAATTCCCAACTAATTTGACCTCGTTCTTTGCTTTTATTGCGGCGCTTAAAATCAGTTGAGGGTTGTTTTGCTAATAAATTACAGTTGGGATCGGAATGTCCTTGTTGTTTGATGCCAAGAATCATTAAGCCTAAATTAGCAACCGTGAGTCGCGCAATTCCATCAGCGACTTTCTCTGGAAATAACCGTTCGACAGGGCAGGCACTTATAAAAAGTGTGACGCCCAGAAGGCAAATTGTGGAGAAAAATTTGATTAAGACCATGCAAAAGATATTTATGGGTTTTGTTCAAAGAGGTCTACAGTGAAATGGCCATCTCATGTGATTATTGTTTACGCACTTTCAGACAATTACAGCCCATGCTTTCCATTCTTATTTTCAAATTTTTATTAGGCGCTTTTTTTTGCTCTTGGTTGGCAAAATCAAATTTAGGTTCTTCATGCAAGGAGGCAGAGGGAGGCGGCTTCGGTGGTAGTATCGGTTCAGGAGTAATGACTTGAGGATGATCCTCGTCGTCAAAGCCAGGAGGCAGCAATCCTTGAACATGACACCAAATCCGGTAACCCTTTTGGCAACCTTGGATCAGTTGATCATGAATGAAGTCAAAAAGCGTGTCTAAACGCAAGCCGTAAGTTGGAGAATGGCATTTTTCCAGGTTGGCGTGAGAAGAAATAATCCCAACAAGTCTTTCTGTATTCGTGAATGAAGTTTGAATATTGATGACGATAGGGCCACCTTCATCACCTGTGCATCCGAGGGCATCTTTGGGCTCTTGCCCAAACTCAAGCAGATGTTTGGTTATGCCACCTATATGCGTGCTGCCTAGCTGCTTGGTATTTGACTGACGTATTTCATTTTTACCAAACCAGTAAGTCTTTGTTTTTTCAAACCATGGGAGAGCTTCTGGAATCTGACTGAGTCCCCAACCTGCCACAAGAGAGAGACCGGGATTGATAAGTTGATGCGCTTCATCTGGCTGCAATAATACGGCAGGCTTAATTGAAATCGCTTGTTTTAAATAAAGTAAAACGAGATTTTCAGTGGGGTGTCGGACTTCGCTTCTAACAGTTGCGAGGACTCGTTGCAAAATATCAGAAAGTGGATTGGAAAAATCGGTACTAGTTGAGTTTGAAATTAGGAACGTTCCGCTGCGTCTTTGATGATTTTCATCATAAATGCAACTTGCTTCTGTGATAACCACGTCAGGAGCTATCAGTGTCCCCGAACAACGAAATTTGAGTTGGTCCTTTTGCATCGACCAGATCTGCATTGCGGCAGGTATCTGTTCTTTTCCTGCGGTTTCGCTGTTAATGAGCGCCCGGGCATGCGCGCATAAAAGTAAAATCGCCCAAAATAATTTTTTTTCCATCATATATTACTTTAAAACCATGGAGCGATTATATTTAGTCCTTGCAGAAGTTGTGCTAATGAATGGTTCTTAAGACCAAGGAGACTATTGTGGGTATTTTGAGTGGCTCTATAACTTATTTACGCTTTCGTGTAGAAGGAACCGCGCCTGCTAATTTCACGGAAATTTTTGAAGAGGCACTCAGTGTCCGTCGCTTCATTCCTTTACACCCTGAAGGTGAGGATAATGAAAGTTTTGGTTTTGTCCCTTTGCAAAAACCATACGCAGATGATGAACCTATTTTAAATGATCAGTTTTTGTTTGGTGACTGTATTGCTCTTGGTTACCGAGAAGATGTCATTTCTTTTCCCAAAGCCATGATGCGCGACTTAGTACAAAAACGTCTCAATGAATCCCTAGAAAAGCATCAATCAGAGCGCGGTGCGCAGCTCAAGCAAACTATTCAGGCCGCGATCATGAGTGAAATGCGTAAACGAATTTTACCGAGGAGTAAAGTCGTGGATTGTTTCTGGGATTTGTCTCGCAAAGAAGTGCGTTTTTTCGCTAGAGGCAAAGGGGTAAGTGATCGGTTTGTCGATTTATTTGAGCAAACTTTTCATGTGAAGTTGCGTTTAAAAACATTTGCAGACACGGCCATTATGTCTAATTTATCCTTGATGGATAAAGGCATTTTGGAGACACTAAAACCGCAAGAACTATTTAAAATTATAATCCGTACTGAAGTTAATTAAAAAATTGGAAGGTGAATCATGCGTGCTGATGATCAAGATAGTGATGGTTTTCAGGGTAAAACTTCTCATCAAAGGTTGTCTTTTCTAGGTCCAGAATTTTTGACGTGGCTTTATTTTCATATTGATCAAGTTGGTGGTGAAATTTTAATTTCAAAAATTTTACCCAAATGGCCTTCTCGTGAACAAACTGTGAAAATTGCCATTGGCAAACGAATGAATCTGAAACCATTAGTCGTAACCGAGACGCGGATCTCTGTTGTTGGCACAGCTTTAGATGATAGCGGAGAAGTATTGCAAGCAATTCGCGCTGGCGCTTATGTTGATTCTCTGGCACTCAACTTTGTCATAGGGGAACGTTTGCACTACGTGATTGTTCAGGCCGCAGATGGCGCGATTGGTAATGCAAAAACAGAACAATCTTTTACTGTGAGCGACGCGCAGGAAGATGGCGAAAATTTATCAGTACATGAATCTTCTGCAGAAACAATTTTGCTAAGAATGTCTAATCTAGACGAAATAGAAGATTTGCTCGATGGTTTATTTGGACAATTTCTGAAACGGCGTTTGGCTCATGCATATATTGAGCAAGATGTTTTTTCGATGAGACAAACTGTTGCCGATGGCTTGGTGGCTAAGTTGCCTAAGATGGCAAAAACAGCTGGTCCTCAGCCGAACGTCGACTTCGATGCTTCGACTTAAGGCAAAAAAAAATCGAGTTGCTTCTCCTTTTAACGGGAGAAGCTAAAACGCGATTTAGCTAAATCAACTTGTACATTAAAACAAATTAATGGGCAGCAGGAGCTGCTTCTGCTGGAGCTGCTTCTGCAGCAGCTGGAGCTGCTTCTGGAGCAGGAGCTGCTTCTGGAGCAACTTCTGCAGGAGCTGCATCTGCTGGAGCTTCAACAGCTGTATCATCAGTAGCTTCAGTTTTGTTACATTTGCAAGAAGCAAATGAGAAAAGAACCATAGAAAGAATAGTAACAAACAAATGTGTACGTCGCATGTAAGGAACCTCAATTGATTAAAGGCAAGAACAATATCATCTTGCCAGGAAACGCTCTATTAGCACTTACCATATTTCAAAACAACAAAAAAGTATTTGTTCTTATTTTTTTTTATGTAGACAGGGCCTTACTTTTTCATTAAAAATTTGTTTGCAATCGCATGCTTAAGCCTTTTGACAACGAGAAAAGACATGATGTCTAAGCGCACCATAACAGCTCCTAGGGGATCAAAAATAAGTTGCAAAGGCTGGGTGCAAGAAGCCGCTTTGCGCATGTTTCTGAATAATTTAGATGCAAGTGTGGCTGAAAAACCAGAAGAATTGATCGTCTATGGCGGTCGCGGTAAAGCAGCGCGTAATTGGCAGGCTTTTGATGCAATAGTGTTAGCTTTAAGAAATTTAGAAAATAATGAGTCGCTGCTCATTCAATCTGGCAAGCCGGTTGGGATTGTAAGAACCCATGAGAATGCACCTCGAGTGATTATTGCTAATTCTAATTTAGTGGGACATTGGGCCAATTGGGATCATTTTGATCAGCTGGAAAAAGCAGGTCTCATGATGTATGGCCAGATGACAGCGGGTTCCTGGATCTACATCGGTACGCAAGGAATTTTACAAGGCACTTATGAGACATTTGCGCAGGCTGCGCGTGTTCACTTTCAAACCGATGGAGACCTCGCTGGAAAAATTATTTTAACAGCGGGTCTAGGTGGAATGGGAGGTGCGCAACCGCTTGCCGTTACTATGTGTGGTGGCATTTGTTTGGTCGTTGAAGTGGATGAAGAACGAATTATTCGTCGTCTTGAAACCAAATATGTGGATGTCATGGTTCGCGATCTTGATGAAGCGATTGATCTGTGTACCAGTGCTGCTCGGATCAAAAAAGCGATCAGCATTGCGCTATTAGGAAACGCTGCAAAGTTATTTCCTGAGTTGTATGCGCGTGGTTTTAAACCTGATCTGATCACAGATCAAACTTCCGCACATGATCCCTTATATGGTTATCGTCCTGTTGATTTTAGTGAACAGCAAGCCGCAGCATATAGGCAGGAAAATCCCGAGCAATTTTTGACAACGGTGCGAGCAAGTATGGCTGATCAGGTAAACGCCATGCTGCGCTGGCTCGATGACGGTGTTCCTGTTTTTGATTATGGAAATAATTTACGGGCAGAAGCGAAAAAGGGCGGGGTTTTGCGAGCCTTCGATTATCCTGGTTTTGTTCCAGCTTACATTCGTCCGTTATTTTGTTTGGGCATGGGACCATTTCGCTGGGTGGCATTATCGGGAGATCCCGAAGATATTTATCTGACAGATCGCGTGGTAGCTGAACTTTTTCCAGAAAAACAAAATTTGCAACGCTGGCTGAAGCTGGCACGTGAGCGCGTGACCTTTCAGGGTTTACCTGCCCGCATTTGTTGGCTTGGATATGGTGAAAGACATTTAGCCGGCCTAGCGTTTAATCAGTTGGTCAAAGAGGGCCGCGTAAAGGCCCCTATTGTCATTGGTAGAGATCATTTGGATTGTGGTTCAGTCGCCAGCCCCTATCGTGAAACAGAGGGCATGAAAGACGGCTCAGATGCTGTTGCGGATTGGCCTATTCTAAATGCTTTGGTGAATGCGGTGAATGGAGCTTCATGGGTCAGTTTTCATCAAGGTGGCGGTGTCGGGATGGGTTATAGTTTGCATGCCGGTCAAGTGATCGTGGCTGACGGAACTGACGAGGCGGCATTGCGTATTGAACGTGTTTTGCTATGCGATCCTGCTTTGGGGGTCATGCGACATGTTGATGCAGGATACGAAGATGCTATGGTCTGCGCAAAAGCTAGAAACATCAAGATTCCTGGATTTACCGTATAGCTATTATAGGTTTGTTTTGCAAAATTATTTTACACAATCCCCTTTTGGGTTTTTAATCGATGAGGCTGCTGGTTTTGACGTAGCATCGACTTTGTCGTTTGCAGATGAGTGTTTTCACCAGGCGTTGTTGCAGGCATACCAAGGTGTAGGTCGTACCTATCCGAATCCGCCGGTTGGTTCAGTAATTGTGAAAGATAAGCTGATCGTTGGAAAAGGTTTTACCTCTCCTGCAGGACAGGCTCATGCAGAGATCAATGCCTTACAAGAAGCAGGCGAATTAGCTCGTGGCGCGACGCTCTATACTACTTTAGAACCTTGTCACCATTTTGGCCGTACGGCTCCTTGCACGCAAGCGATTATCCGTGCCGGAATTAAAAGAGTGATCATCGGTGTCAAAGATCCAAATCCTAAAGTAGAGGGTAACGGAATTCGCTGTTTGCAAGAGGCGGGCATCGAGGTCATTTTAAGGGAAAATGATCCGCTAAATGCCAAGGCACATGCTTTGATCTTGCCATTTGCAAAACATATTCAACGTCAAGCTCCCTGGGTGATTTGTAAAGTGGCTACCTCTCTCGACGGATGCGTGACCAAAGAAAGAGGAACACAAACAGATATTTCGCACCAAAAAGCACGGACTCTGATCCATCAATTGCGCAATTGCATAGACGCTGTCATGGTTGGCTCTAACACAATATCTATCGATAATCCTGCTTTGACTGTGCGACATTTGGATTTAGATTTTGTCAGAAATCCATACCGAATTGTGCTCGATGGCGCATTGCAAACTGACGTTATAAGTTCTGTATACGATCAAGCACATGGGCCTGTTCATGTGATGCATACTGAGCTTGCGACCAAAATGCGTGTGCAAGAATTTGATCGCGCTGGCATTCTTCGAATTCAAGTTCCTGCTTTTGATAACCATGTCTCATTACCGCATGTGTTAAAAGCCATGGGCCAGTTAGGAATGACAAGTGTATTGGTTGAATGCGGTGCTCAATTGCTCATGCAATTAATCAAAGAACAATTGTTTGATGAATTATGGTGGATTGTTTCGCCTAAAATATTTGGAAAGGATGGGGTGAATGCGATTTCAACTAAAATCCCCCAAGAATTATTGGCTCAGGTCGAGTGGTCTAAACCTGTTCTCCTTAAAGAAGACGCGCTTTTTCTGGGTTATCGTCGAGGATAAATTTCATGCCTTTGCTTTTGCGAAACATTGAAAAACTGTTAACCATGAATGGGGATGCACAAAATCCTCTGGGCGTAATTCAAAACGCTGCTGTTATTATTGACGGTAAATCTATTGTTTGGGTAGGGAAAGAAGACCATGTGCCATATGTCGTCGCTGAAACTTTTGATTGCTTAGGCGGTGTGGTCATGCCCGGTCTGGTGGATTGCCATACCCATTTGGTTTTTGCCGGTTCCAGACGAGATGAATTCGTGTTGCGTGCCCAAGGTGCCACTTACCAAGAAATCATGCAGGCCGGTGGCGGTATTTTAAATACTATGCAAGCAACTAGATGGGCCACTAAAGAAGAATTAATTGAGCTGGCATTGCCCAGGCTGTCACGCATGTTGTCTTACGGGGTGACGACGATTGAAGCCAAGACTGGTTATGGATTGTCGCTGATCGATGAGTTGAAAATGTTGGAAGTGATGGGTGCGCTCAATCAGCTGCAACCGATTCAAATTTGTCCTACATTTCTAGGAGCTCACGCCATTCCTCCTGAATATAAAAACCGCGCTGACGACTATGTTGACCATATTATTGACGAGATGATACCGCAGATTAAAACACAAGGCATTGCTACTTCCTGTGATGTATTTGTGGAACGCGGTGCTTTTACTAAAGAGCAGGGTTTGCGTATTTTGTGTGCCGCAAAAGCAGCAGGCTTATCGTGCAAGGTGCATGCCGAGCAGTTGAGTCATTCGGGTGGTGCATGGCTTGCGGCCCAGGTATCTGCTTTAAGTGCTTCTCATCTTGAATATGCCACTGATGACGACAAAAAAGCATTAGCAAAAACCCATGTAATCGCGGAAATTTTGCCGACCGCACAAGAGTATTTAGGCTTATCAACCGCAGTATCGGCTAGGTCATTTATAGATGCTGGTTTGAAGGTTGCCGTGGCAACTGATTTTAATCCAGGATCAGCGATGTGCGACAACTTGCATTGGGCGGCCAGGCTCAGCGTGACCAGGTGCGGTCTTTCCTGCGAAGAGGCTCTGTTGGGGATAACCAGGCATGCGGCAAAGTCAGTTGGGCGTGATGATGTAGGCGTGATTCAAGCAGGAAAAAAAGCCGATTTCTGTGTTTTGTCGAGCGATAATCCCTGGGATTTATTTTACGATTGGTCGCTGAATCCGGTCCGTGCCGTATTTAAAAATGGCCAAGAAGTTGTAAATGTTCACCACCTGACATTTGGCTCGTAATTTTATAGGATATCAAACTAATCTGTCAAAAAGGCGTCCAGACAAGAGTAAAATAACAAAGCCTAATCCGCAAGCTACATAGGGATTATTGATGATGGCGATTTCGCTAATAATTGTCCACAGCCCATACCAAACCAGAGCTATCCCAATAAATGTCACCAATAAATATAAAGCGTGAAATTTTCGATCAAATTTACGGCGAAGTTCTTTAATCTCTGTTATTGCTCCCTGCTCAAAATGATCAACGCGTTTTTCTAAATGCTCCAATTTTTCGTCGTACGCTTTCCTGGCCTGCTGCTTATCGTTGCTCATTTTTCTCCCGATGTCGTAAAAAGCTTGGTGACAGTAGATAACTTGCATCACCAGCTGGTATCTGCTCCTGTGAACGGTCGCGCGCCTAGTGCGACAGGATAACCATACTGATCGCCATAATCATCATAAGCAAATCCTCGATTAAAGTGATCGAACTCATCGGCAAGTTGAAAACCGTTCCCAAACATGCGCACTTGATCTTTCGCTTTTGCATTAGGCTTTGCATAACACCGAGACTGCTAAATCCCATAACTACAATAGTTGCTACATCGACCCACAAATCTTCAATATGTGACCAATAGGCAATCCCCAGCCCAAGCTCAATGAAGGGGTATATATATCCGTAGCTTGGCCAGCGTTTAGCGAGCAAATCGTAAGTTGAGTAAGCATCAGAAAAACCCTTGAGGTTCAATAGCTTGAAGAACGAGAAAATAATAAAAAACCCGCCCATGAATTGCCCCATGACCTCCTTTATATTGAAAATAGGTGCTTGAAGCTGAAAAATCGCGATCCCTCCCCCCAAATAGGCAAAAATCAGTATCAAAGGGAAATAAGTTTGTGGTGATGGTTCAGAGACTGGATTTATCGCTATCGGTACCTCTTTGAACTCCTGAGCGTCATAGCCTACCTGCTTTAAAAGTTCCTTCACCCGAGAAACATCAACGTTATCTCCTGAAACTGTTAGGACTTTGTCCGAGGATGCCAGGTTTACTTCCCAGCTTTGGATAGTTTTATCCCCATCCAAAAGTGGCTTTATTTTTGCTAAACAACTTTCACATCTGAGGTTAGTTTTAAATTTTAGGATCTTCATATTTTTGCTCTTGCGTTGTTTTTAGGGAGTGATCTTGGTTAGGTAACCAATTTGGAGGTACTCGTCATTTTGTGCATCATTTTATTGATGAGCCAATCTTGGATGCGATCAGGCAGCAAAGAGATAAACGCTAAAAGATGGCCACCGCTGCCAATAGCGTAGTGCAGTTTGGGGTGCTTTGCTGCAATTGCCTGGGCAATTGTTTTAGCAATACGCCACGGTGAGGAATGCGGATTGTTTTTCCCTGATGCCATCGATTCTAGGAAGGCTTTGATAAAGGGACGTTGCATCGGATAGAGTTTGCTTTGGTCAACAGCCTCAGGATTTTGTTTGGCGTCTAGATTGGTGCTGGCTCTTGCTGCTTCAATGAGAACGACATGGATGCCCTGCGCGTAAACTTCTCTGCGCAAAGAGGTAGCCCAGCCTTGCAGAGCGCATTTAGAAGTCGCATAGCCGGCGGTAAAAGGGATGACTAATTTTGCGGCCATGGCGCTATTAATGACAACGGTGCCTTTTGCTGTGCGCACCAAAGGTAAAAAAGTTTGAATAAAGCGCACGGCACCAAAAAAATTAATATCCATGACGGTGCGCAGTGTTTCTTCAGGACATTCTTCGCAGGAGATGTTGCCTTTAAGTATGACGATACCGGCATTGCTCACAATAGCCGCCACTTCTTTATGATCTGCAACGAGGGCTTGTACGCTGGCCAGAGCGGACTGCAAGTCGCTCTCTTTGGTGACATCCAACAATATGGTCAACATCCGAGCGGGAAATTGGGCTTTTGCTAAGACTGCCTCTTTGTCTTGGGGTTTTCTAACTCCCGCAACAACGTGGTAACCATGCTCATTGAGGTAGAGCGCTGTTGCTAAACCAATTCCACTTGATGCGCCGGTGATGACGACTATTTTATTATTATTATTATCCATATTGAATATAGGATAACCGATTTTGCAGTGTGTTTGCAAGTTTGGTTGCTTTTTCAATCATCGCAAATAATTCCATGCTTGATGATTTCAGCCATACCAGATCGAAGCTTAGCCTCGGGAAGTGTTTTTAAAACAGACGAATCGATCAAAACACCAAACGTTTGTTTAAAAGCGTCCACCAAATTTTTGCCTTCTGCTAAATCTACTCAAGAAAAGTGGCTGTAAAAGTTGAGAAAATTTAGAGGAAATGCTTGAAAGGCGGACCGCAATATTCTTCAGTCTATGCATTTCAAGGTTGACTTGGCCATTTAAAATAGTGGTTTCTTTGCAATTAAACCGCTGAATTGATAAATCTCAACACCGTCCATGTCGATGTCTATGGTGCAGAACCCCTCGGTTTTCAAGCGTTCTAATTCTTTTTTCGCTTCGCTTAAGGAAAGCGCTGTGTCCATGGCAATCATTTGCACGGTCACCACCCCGTTATTTTTTTTGCAAATCTTTAAAATCTCACGCTCAGGAGTAGAGAAGCGGCTTTTGCTGTCTAACAAAAAAGTCCGTTTGCTGCTGCCCAGTAGCTGATTGTTGGTTTCATCGACCAAGACAGGCATACGAATGAGATCGATAATGGTCCCGATACCAAAGAATCCCCAAGTCAAAACATAGAAAACTCCAGATACGGGCTTTTCGAGATAAAATCGGTGCAGTCCCGCAATTGGGCTCACTAGACCTGCAGCTCCCAAAATATAACTAAACATTAAATTTTTCATAGTTTGCTTGTCTAGCATGAAATTAGAAAGCGTTTCTTTTAAAAAGCGTACTAAAAAGCATCGGCTGATTGGCTTATATTCATATTGTCGACGTCTCGATAATCATGGTGACTCTTATCGGCGAGGGTTGCTATGATTATTGGTTCACGCCTGGTTAGTCTCAGTGTTTTGTGTGTATTTTCTTTAGTTCACGTTGCGGCTGTGGCACGTGATTTTCATTTAAGCGTGCTGCACACCAATGATGTTCATGCCCGGTTGCTGCCAGTCGATAAGTCTGATCAGACATGTAACGATGATAAATGGGGAAAAAATGAATGTTTTGGTGGGCTGGCCCGCCGAGCTAGCAAAATAAAAGAACTGCGTGCACTTAAGGAAAATGTTTTGCTGCTTGATGCCGGCGATCAATTTCAAGGCACTCTATTTTACAATCATTACAGGGGACAAGAAGCAGCTCAGGCCATGAATCTGCTGAGCTATGACGCGATGGCCGTGGGAAACCACGAATTTGACGACGGTCCTGCCAATTTGGCTCGTTTTATTGTGCAGACGCACTTTCCGGTATTGGCGGCCAACATCGATACTTCTTTAGATGCAGATTTAAATGGTTTGGTTAAACCTTACACGGTGGTGGAAGTGGGCGGGGAACGCATTGGTATTATTGGTTACATCACCGAAGAAACGGCGCAGCTTTCTTCCCCAGGCTCCACAATTCATTTTTTGAATATTGAAAGCAGCGTACAGGCAGTGGTGCAAAAGCTACGTGGCGAGGGGATCAATAAAATTATTGCCTTGAGCCATGCCGGAGTGGGACGAGATATGAAGGTCGCGGCTCAAGTCGACGGCATTGATATTATTGTGGCTGGGCATACCCACACTTTACTTTCTAATGATGACCCCGCCACAGAAGGGCCGACACCTATCGTGGTGAATTCACCGAGCAATACCCCAGTTTTGATTGTGTCTGCTTATGCATATGGGAAATATTTGGGTTACCTCGACGTTGATTTTAACGAACAGGGAGTTCCGATTCGCTACCAAAGTAAGCCGATTTTGCTGGATGAGAGCATTCCTGAAGATGCCAGCGTTAAGGCTTGGGTTTTACAAATGCGTGTGCCCTTGGATGGCTTAAGAAACGAAATCGTGGCACATCTCGACAATGATCTCGATGGCTCTTCAGTGCATTGTCGACATCAAGAATGCACTTTAGGAAATGCCTCTGCAGATGCAGTACTAGCCACAGTCAAGCCATATGGTGCCCTTGCTGCGATTATTAATTCCGGAGGCATTAGAGCAAGTCTGGCCATGGGCGATGTTTCCAGATCGCAAGTGGTAGATGCGCTGCCATTTCTAAATCAAGTAAGCGTATTCGATATGCAAGGAAAAGATATTTGGAGCTTGTTTGAGCACAGTGTTAGCCGCGCTGAAGACCATAGAAATGAGGGAACCGGCCGATTTTTACAAGTTGCAGGCTTTCATGTGGTCTGGGATCCGACAAAACCTGCGATGTCCAGAGTAATTGCAATTGATATTCAGTCGCAATCAGGTATTTATACACCCGTTAACTCTGAGCTAGATTACCGAATTGCTGCCAATCGTTTTATTAGCAATGGTGGTGATGGCTATAGTGTTTTGCTTAGTGCCGGAAAAAATATAAAATTTTTATCAGAAACAACGCAGGAGTGCTTTGTTAATTATTTACAGCATTCTTCAGGACAAAATATGGGTCAAGTTGAAGGACGCATCCAAAGAATTAGTCAATCTGCTAATAGTATAATAAATAATTAATATAGGGGCATCAATTGCTAAGCGTTAAATTATTCAGTGTCTTGTCTCTGCTTTTATCTGGGGTTGTTCTGAGTATTGGCTGTGCGACAACATCTGCCTCTTCGAAAGAATTTACCTTGAATTTGCTGCATACCAATGATGTTCATGCCAGGCTTTTGCCTATTAATGCTTTTGATCAGACCTGTGATGACAGCGAAATTGAAAAAAATAAATGTTTTGGTGGCGTTGCACGTCGATTTGCCAAGATTGAGGCAATTCGTAAGCAAGAAAAAAATGTTTTGCTCGTCGATGCCGGCGATCAATTTCAAGGAACATTGTTTTATACGCGCTACAAAAATGAAGAAGCCAAGCAGTTTATGAATAGATTGGGTTATGCTGCCATGGCCCTTGGAAATCATGAATTTGACGATGGACCGACCAATTTGGGTCGTTTCATTAAAGGCGTTAACTTTCCTGTTTTGAGTGCCAATGTGGACGTATCACAGGAGCCTTCTCTTGCCGGTTTAGTAAAACCTTATACGATTGTTACAGTGGGCGGGCAGCAGGTTGGCATTATCGGATGCACGACAGAGGAAACCAGTAGCATCTCATCTCCAGGATTTAATGTTAAATTTTTGCCTATTGAAGCGAGCTTGCAAAAAGCAGTGGATGAGTTGCATGAAAAAGGCATTAATCGTATTATTTTGTTAAGCCATTCTGGTTTTATGCGAGATATCGAAATTGCTAAAAAAGTGTCCGGTATTGACGTTATTGTTGCTGGACATAGCAATACTTTTTTGTCTAACACCAGTCCAGAAGCAGATGGACCATATCCTTTTGTGGTTTCGACTCCAGTTGAAAATCCTGTTTTGATTGTGTCAGCCTACGCCTATGGAAAATACTTAGGATATTTAAATGTGACCTTCAATGATGCGGGCAGGGTGATTGCCTATCATGGCGAGCCAATTTTATTGGATGGATCTATTTTGGAAGATGCAGAAGTTAAAAAAGAAGTGCAAGCGCTGGAAGTGCCATTGGAAAAAATGCGTAAAGAAGTGATAAGCATGTTGCCAATTAATTTAGAAGGGGGATCGCTGCATTGCCGACATGAAGAGTGTGGCTTGGGCGATGTGCTTTCTGATGCTATGTTCGAGGTAGCAAAAAAATATGGAGCTAAGGCAGCGCTGATGAACGGTGGCGGTATTCGCACCGGTTTAAGCAAGGGGACTGTGACCCGTTGGCAAATTTTAGATGCAGTTCCATTCTTAAATGAAATTGTAATATTTGATCTAACCGGAAAAGATTTGTGGGATCTTGTTGAATTTGGCGTGCAACAATCTGATAATAAGGTGAATGAAGGCGCGGCCAGATTTTTGCAAGTGGCAGGATTGCATTATGTATGGTCACCAAAAAAAAACCAAACGCCTTGGGTTAGTTCTCTTGAAATTCAATCAGCAGATGGCGTTTATGAGCCAGTGTTGCCAAATAAAGTATATCGCCTCGCTGCTAATCGTTTCATGCTGATAGGTGGAGATGGTTTTGAAATTTTAGTTAAGAAGACGACCAATGTCGAGATATTATCAGAAACGTTAGACGAAGCTTTGATAGCTTATTTGCAAAATGGCAAAAAAAATAAATACCAAAGCTTAGGCGGAAGAATTATTAAAAAATGAGTTGCCGAAGGCGCACTATCGGCACAGGAAGAATTTATCTTTCCACCTATAGTCCAAAGACCAATTGCCTGGGCCAAAGAGCAGGATCGTCAGACACGCATAAGCAAAAACCAGCGGAATCTGAGATAAGAAGGCTTCGGTTTGACCGCTTCCATGTCCCAAAAAGTGGGACTTACCCGGATCCATTACTACCGCCACGATCATGGTAATTATTAAGGGGATTGAAACCAGGCGGCTTAAGAAACCGACCACCAAAAAGATACCACCAAAAAACTCTGCTGATGCCGACAGATACACCATGAAAACAGGGGCAGAAAATCCAAGACTGGCGTAATAGCTCACATTTGAATCTACGTGGCTAAACTTGTACCAACCTTCTAATATAAATAAAACGCCCCAGGTCACCCGAAGAATGAACAGAAAGGGAGTTTGAAACCAATGATCAAATTCTAAGAAGAGTTCATACAATTTTTTTGTTTTTTTGATAATTTCCATTTAGCCATAGTAGCTAAATAGGGAAGTTGATTGCAAGCGATAGGTTACTTAAATATTGCACATTATCGAGCACCGCTGGGTTTTGAAGTGCTCTTAGAGTCCAATTAAGCGTCAACCAGGAAAGCAGATTGAACCCAAGGGTACTGCTCAAATCAAAACTGAAACGACTCCAGCTGCCAGTGGGTTTAATTTCAGGCGTTTGCAATATGGCCCATATGGTATCGAAATCCAAACGATAGGATAGTTTATTGTTCCAGAACTGGGTCTTAAATAAAATACCTGCTCCTGGCCCAAGTTCATAGACGTTGGCCAGCTGCTGCACCAAAATATAGTTGGCATTACAAGGGCCATTGCAAGTAATGGCTTTTTGTCCATGTCCAAAGTTCTCACGTACTGCTGCCCCTAAACGCAGTTCTAAGAACACTTCTGGCTTATCGATAAACTGTGCAAAAACACCTGCCCACTGTTCTAAAAACAAAGGCGCAAAAGCATTGCTTAAGTGTAAACTAGCTGCTGTCACTGTACTCACTTTTTTATTGGTAACTACATCAGTAATTATGTAGGTATTCGAACCTCCTTCAATGCTTTTACCGGGAAATATAGAAGTGTTGAGGCTAACGCTACTGAAATAACCAAACCAAGGCAACTGATGGTACAGGTAGATGGTATTGATTTTGAGCGTATCCGAAGTTTTGATCCAGGCACTTGGGGGTGGAAAATAAGTATAACCAAGAATGATGCCTAGATTGTTGCGCCACTCATGAACGTCTTCACGATATTTCAACTCAAGATGAGAGTGCAACGATGGCGTGACAGAGGGGTTATTGCTGCTGACCCCGACAAAATTCTGAGTAGCAGTCCAGGAGAAACTTCCTCCCAGCGACCCTGAAAATTTCCAAGGCTTTTCAACTACTTTTGGCGTCACTTGAGAAAAAGCCTGGTTGGATACGAGAAGCAACAATAAAATTTTTAGCATGTGTTCAAAACATGGGTTAAATCAAATTTATTTCCCAGGAAAAACGCTGCCAGCGCAGGTTGCCTAAGCACTACGTTTATTGGTGATTCTGCCGTATTTAGCTCACCCAGGCTGGCCTTTTTCGGCACGCTTGCGATCATTTTCTTTTAGATGAATTTTTCTAAAGCGAAACGTCGAGGGCGTGATTTCGACATATTCATCGTCTTCAATATAATCGATAGCCTGCTCTAACGTCATTTTAAGAGGAGGAACTAAGATAATATTTTCATCTTTGCCGGCGGCACGGATGTTGGTTAGTTGCTTTTCACGGGTGATGTTGGCAGGAATATCATTATCCCTGCAATGTTCGCCAATGATCATACCTTCATAGGCGGTTTCATTGGGAGCAACCATCAACATGCCACGTTCTTGTAAACTGAAGCAAGCATAAGGGGTAACGCGACCTTGATTGGTGGAGATCATAACGCCATTCTTACGTTTTGGAATCTCGCCTTTCCAGGGTACAAACGCTTCAAAAATACTGGTCAGAATTCCTTCGCCACGTGTCATGGTTAAGAAGTCATGTCTAAAACCCATGAGCCCGCGTGTGGGGATTAAAAATTCCATGGCGGTAATCTGGTGTTCGTTGGTCTCAAAATTTTGCATCTCGCCTTTGCGTTTTGCCAAGGCATCGATCACTGCACCAGAATTTTCTTCTGGAACTTCAATGTAGAGGCGCTCCAGTGATTCATGGGTGGCGCCGTCAATAATCTTAGTGATTACTTTTGGCTTTGATATGCAAAACTCATAATTTTCTCGGCGCATGGCTTCGATCAAGACGGCCAGATGCAATTCACCTCGACCAGATACGGTCATGCTGTCTTGCTGTCCTGGGGTTTCTTCAATGCGCAAGGTGATGTTGGCTCTTTTTTCACGCCAAAGTCTGTCACGTATTTTATTCATGGTGATATTTTTTCCGTCTAGTCCAGCTAGGGGACCAGAGTTAACCACGAAGTTGATAGAGATAGTTGGTTCTTCAACACGCAAAGCAGGCAAATGAACAATGTGTCCGGGATCACAAAGCGTATCCCCAATTAAAACATCTGGGATGCCATAAATTACGATAATATCGCCGGTTGCGGCTTCGTCCATGTCGACTTGTTGAATGCCGATATAGCCTTTGATGCGTGTGATCTTTAAAGTTTTTTCTTGTAGATTAACATCAACATGGGTGACCATATCGCCTTTTTTAATCTTTCCATTCAAAATACGACCGCAAGATCCTCGGCCCAGATATTCATCATAGGGCGCAGTTGCGACTTGCATCAAAAAGGGCTCAGCAATTGATCCTTCAGGAGCAGGAACTTCTTCAACGATCAGCTGTAGCAGCGGAGCAAGATCAACACGTGGGTCATCAATCTCGCGACAGGCATAACCTGCCAGACCTGAGGCATAAATATAAGGGAAGTTGAGCTGATGATCATTTGCGCCTAATTCCACAAATAAGTCAAAAGTTTCTGACAAGACGCGATCCGGGTCAGCATGTGGACGATCAATCTTATTAATAATCACCAGCGGTCTAAGGCCATGCTTCAAAGCCTGTGCCAGCACATAGCGTGTTTGTGGCATGGGGCCTTCGCGCGCGTCAACTAACAGGAGCACGGAGTTCACCATGTCTAGCACGCGCTCGACTTCTCCAGAGAAGTCGGCATGGCCGGGGGTGTCAATGACGTTGATCTTGTATTCCCCGAATTGCAAAGCGCAATGCTTGGCAAAAATAGTGATGCCGCGCTCTCGTTCTTGATCATAGGAATCCATGACGCGTTCTTGGATGACTTGGTTGGCTCTAAAAACCTGTGATTGTTTTAAAAGTCCGTCCAAAAGCGTGGTTTTGCCGTGATCGATGTGGGCAATAATGGCGACATTACGTATTTTATCTGGGGTAGTTGTCATTTCTAATCACTAAGTCGTGTGAAGGTTGAAAAGGGGGCTAATCTACCAAATTATGGGTATCTGTAAATCTATTAATTCATTTTTATTGTAACAACTTCGCATTTTGCCAATTAAACAGATATTATAACATATAAATACTGTCCAAAATTATCGAGCATAGAATGAATATTTCTTCGGAAAAAATTAAGAACCAAAGTGTGGCAGAATATGCCAAAATTAGAGTTGGGTTTCTGAGTGGAACTTTAACCATTATGTTGTCGTTAAACGTCATAGGCATCACTGTTGCCATTGGCCTTTTAGGTGACGAATTTAATATGTTAGAAAAAGCCGGATTTATGTTGCTGATTTTCTCTGCGGCATCTGCAATCCTGCTGTTTTTTTTGGCTAAAAAATATCTAGAGAGCGTGACTTACCGTTTTGTCTTTATTGAGGCACAGCATATGGATGCTATTGCGAAAGTTGCAAAACGATTTTATGTGCCATTCTTTCTGTGTTTAGCAGCAAACATGTTTTTATCTTTATTGGGCGGCTCAACTTTGGTCGCTGGCTTGTTTTTCTCTTAAGGATGACATGTTTTAAGTCAATGATAATTGGGGAAAAGCTATGGCCACTGGAATCATCCATTTTGATGTGACGCAAGGATGCAAGGCAGAGCTTTTAAATAGTGCAATACTGGATTTAGGTTTGCCTTTGGAACCTGTTGTTCAGGCTTTTCGGTATCTAGGGATTGGGCATATTGTTCCCACTCAAGGCAAAGAAATAAAAGGGAAGATCTTTGGCGCAACTCTTGATTTTATCTATGAATCTTGTCCTTTGGGTGAAAGTGCCACGTTAAATGACCTCTTGCTTCATATGCGCCAGGCTCAGTTGCATCCGATTTCTTCTGCGTTGATCCAAAAAACCTTAGAATTGTTGGGTAAAAGTCTGCAAAAGTCATGCGGCCAAGACGGGATGGCTATTCAATTAAGGGGAGAATTGCTGGTTTATATTTTTTGCCATGTGGTGACCTTTTGTGTTTTGATCCAGGTAGCGAATCCCTTGGAAGTGAGTTGTTCGCGGTTGCCATTGTCGTGGCCGCCGTTATTGCTGCCTCATGCTTTTAGTGATGTAGATGTTCGAGGCTGGAGCTTGGCATTAGTGGAAGGGTTGCCTTCTTATGAGCAAGAGTGGCCAGCGCCGTGGGCTGAACCTGTGGCATTGGCGTTATTAAAAAGCGTGGTGTCGCATTTTGGACCGCGCGGTGAAAGCCTTCTGTTGCAAAGCGGCACGGGAGTTACTCAAGATCATTCTGAGTTGGCTATGTGGGCACGCGCCCTGTGGTGTGAGCCAACAATGATTGCCACGCGGGCTATTTTAGGTCCCTCTGCAGAGGCTAAAGTGCTGCCTTTGATCCAAGCCCAGTGCTTGCTCGGACAAAGAGTTGATACCCAAGATTTAATCAGACGTGTGACCAATATGGGCGCGCGCATGATTTTAACAGGTCAGGTGATGGAGCAGGGGGCTTACCCGCAGACGCATTTAAGTTTGCTTGCATCTCATGGGGATGCTGAAAAAATAATCACCGCGCTTTTAGTGACCGGTGAAGCACCTGAAGTACTGACGTCTTTTGTGGAGCAACATGGATTATTGCATCGAACCGTGAGCATACCCTTTGGTCGAGGTCAAAAACTGCAACAATGCGGCGTGGTCGAATGGCTTTTGGGTGATAAAATTTTGAGAGCAGAACCGGTGCTGGCTGATCTTGCAGCAATTGTGGCAACAACCGGGTATGCACAAGAAGTGGTACGCGGCGATGTGCTGGCTGCTTGGAAAAAGTGGAGAGAGTAGAAGTTGTAATCATAAAAAATGGGAATACATTCTAGTCCTATAAATTTCATATTGTTGATTAATGGTTATAGCTATGCAGTGGTTTGGTTTTTTCGTTTTTCAAATACTCTTTTTATCGTCAGTTGCTCAGGCTGGGAAGTTCAACTGTACCGAGTGCCACAATGATTTTGCGACACAGATAGCATTGAGAGCTCACAAGTGTCCTGGCGACGAGGCGGCTCGCTGTCCAGACTGTCAAGTTATCTTTTCAAGCCGTAGTAATATGAATCAGCATCATGAAAAACGGAAGTGTTCCTCTGCTGACATCGATGCATGTTCTCAATATTGTTTGAGAAAAAAAGTGGATATTGCTCCTAAGAGCCGATACGAAGAAGGTGATATGCATTTGACATTCGCTGCTATGAATCTCGACGCATCCAATCGGCATGTTGTGTTAAGCTCTCCACCAAAGCTTGGGCGGGCGGTCAATGGGTTTCTCAGTGGATGCAACGTAGATATTGCTTGGTGTTCTGAGTCAATAAGAAACCTTAAACTTCCGGACAGCCCACTCGTGTGCATTCAGGACAACTTTCCAGGCACTAGAGACTATTTTGCATTGGCGTGGAACTCTCAGAGATTTGAGCTAAAACCAGAGAGCAAACTAGTCGCTTCTCATTTTCGTCATGTTACCTGCTACCTGCAGGAACGCGAAGGTGTAGCGCCTAAAACTATTGCGGTTGTGGGAGTGCACCTAAGCCTAAAGAAGCCCCTAAACGAAAGATTGAAGGAATATGTATCTCTAATAGAGAGGTTTGAGGAGCTTGAACTTGAGGAAGTTGATTATGTGATCGATGGTGGGGATTGGAATGCAGACCCAGATTGTATTGAGAAGGCTGGCTTCAAGCCACTCTATAACAGGGAAGATGGGCCAACAACTAAGGCTGGCTCATATTGCGACAATGCTAGACAAGTGTACGGGGTAGCCTCAAAAGCTATTTATGAAATGGAACTAGACCACTTTCCAATAGTCCAAGAATACAAGTGGCCGGATGCGCATGCTCGGTCGGAAGAAAGTCAATCTCAACGGCCCTCAAAGCCAGGACGGGGTCTGTCTCCGGTTCGTTCTAGTAGCATTAATAGCAAAGATTCACATCTCAGTGCTGCAAACCGAGAGAGCATTTTATCTATTACTCAAGCAACGATTCGCGGTATTCGTAGCACTGTGGTGACTTCCACATGGACTGATAGTGACGGCGACTGTGCTTTTCATGCGCTGGACAGGGCATACCAGCCGGGCACTGTTACGCGCCAGACTTTTCTGGCTCAGGTTGCTGTGGTTATGGCTGATGAGGCTAATCCGTTGCATACACAATTTATTGGGCTTTTTGCTGATTTAGCCGCGGCTGGTCAGTTTGCTAATTATGAGGCCTGGCTTACAGCAATGCAGCCACAGCCAGGAGTTGCTCCTCTTTGGACAGGTGACTTTGAACTTAACCTTTGGGGGTTGCTAAATGGCCAGGAAATTCTTGTTTTTACTCTTGGCGACAATGCGTTTATTCATCATGGCGCTGGAAATACATTTGGATTGCAGGGGGCGCCACCAATTTGGATTGCTCATGTGAATGCCGATGGCCCTGTAGTCGCAGCGATAGCGCATCGGGCAAATCACTATATTGCGTTGCAGCAGCCAACCCAGCTTACAAGTGATGAAGATGAAGAAGATAGCAAAAAGAGAGTGGAAAATAAGTTATCTGACACTGCTGCAGATCTAATAAAAATGTTTCGTCGTGGGCCTCCTCCACCACCCCCTGGTGGCGGTGGAGTTGGCGGAGCTGCGCTTTCATCTTCTTTGACTACAGCAGCAGCTGCGGGTAGAAGATCGGTGCCAGCAGCCTCTTCAAGCAGTGCTGGCAAATCCAATACTGCTGGGAGTACTGGTAAAAAAGCAGCATTATCTGAGAAAGGATTGTTTACTGGAGCAGCCAGAATATTGACTGGTTTCGCTCGTGCTGTTTCTGTATTTTAAGAGAAGCAGCTTTACGGTCAGTTCTTTTAAGAGAGATTGTCTCGATTTGTGAAGGTCAAGTCTATCGCCCGGTACCACAGGTTTATTTGAATTTGGCCTCGGCAACAACCGGCTATGCGCAAGAAGTGGTACGTGGCGATGTGCTCGCCGCCTGGAAAAAGTGGAGAGTACAATGCACCCCAAATTAGGACCAGTGGTTAAGGGAGACAATCTGGGCTAAAGGAGCCCTTGGGAGTCTTAAAATGGGAAAGAACATTATGAAGAAACACGGTGATGTGTTTAGGGCAAAAGTAGCCTTAGAAGCGGCAAAAGGAAATCGAACGACAGCCGAGCTTTGTAGCGAGCACAGCGTGGCGTCGAGCCAAGTGTTTGCTTGGAAGAAAAGGCTGCTTGAGGGTGCAGCAGGAATATTCGCGAGCAATATAGGCGGCAAAGTAAAATCAGAAGAAGCGATTACGGATCCGCTTCTTAAAGAAATTGGTCGTCTTCAAGTAGAAAATGCCTTTCTTAAAAAAAAGTGCTTATTTTAAGCAAAGAAACGCGACGAGGTTTATTGGAACAAGATCGTCCCGACCTAAGCCTAAGACGGCAGTGTGAACTGCTTTCTCTGGCTCGCTCGGGGATATATTATAAAGCGCAAAAGCTCGACGACAGGAATACAAGTATAATGCATTTAATCGATGAGATTTTTACAGAATCCCCATTTTTTGGGTACCGCCGTATCACTGCCACGTTGTGCAGAAAGGGATACGCTGTGAACGGGAAGAGGATCCTTGGACTCATGCGCAACATGGGCCTTGAGGCTATTTATCCAAAAAGGAACACCTCGGCATCATCGAAAGAGCATCGGAAATATCCTTACCTGTTAAACGATTTCGAAGTCACACGTCCAAGTCAAGTTTGGGCAACGGACATCACCTACATTCGTATGAGAAAAGGCTTTTTGTATTTGACCGCGATTATTGACTGGCACAGTCGCTACGTGCTCAGCTGGCGTTTATCCAATACTCTCGATGTTAAATTTTGCAGTGAAGCACTGGAAGAAGCCTTGCAAAAACATAAGCATCCAGAGATTTTTAATTCAGATCAAGGAAGCCAATTTACCAGCGATGTTTTCACTAAACGATTAATCAAAGCTGGCGTTAAAATCAGCATGGATGGTAAAGGCCGGTGCTTTGACAACATATTCGTCGAACGCCTATGGCGGAGCGTCAAATACGAAGAAGTGTTTTTGAAAGATTGCCAAACAGGCTACGAAGCACGGATATCTATCGGAGACTATTTTAACTTTTACAACCAGGAGCGTCCTCATCAGTCGCTCGGATATCAAACACCAGAGGAGGTCTATTTAAATGTACCGTGCGTAAAAGTTAAATCTGAGAATTGGACGGGAAATAAGTTCATGTTTGCCGCAAAAACGTTGGCATACCAAAAAATGGCAGTTTAAAAAACTCTCTCTTAATTTTAGACAAAATTAGTCTTGACTTAGGGGTGCACTTCAAAACAATGCTTTTTACTTCATGCGGGACCTCTTCACTTTTGGTGAAATTGATAGGGCAAAGAGCGGATGACTTTTGCTGGCAGCTTAAATATAAATTAAAATAATATGGTTGCAGGCATCTTACGGATCTTATTTATTTTCCTATGCCAAGCGGGTTTTTTTGCCCAGGCATCGGAATGCTGCGCCGTGGAAGAAGCTCCAGACGTAAGTGAGAAAACACAAATTCCAGTTCAGAATCATTCAGAAAATGGATGCACTGCTCAAGTTCATAATTGTGGCTGCTGTGCTTCCGTATTTTTTGCCAGTGCACTCGCACATATCCAACTAAGGACACTCATAGAGACTTCCTGCTTTTTACCTTTTGTTATCGTCAACAGCATGACTGCCCAAACTTTCGTTGGCAAAGTATTCCGTCCGCCTATCGGCTAGTCGCACTACATCCCCAAAATAGTTTTCCATAAAAAATATGTAGATTTTTTTATCGAGAGGGAATTCATGCCGATGCTTCGCTATATTTTAAGTTTTTCAGTTCTGTTAGTCAGTTTTAGTGTAGTCGCAGAAGAAATCAAACAACAGTACACTTTAGAGACTCTGGTTAAGCAAGCCTTATCCCGCAGTGATCTAATTCTTTCACTGCAAGCGAGCATTGAAGAAAAACAAGCAGCGGCTGCGCAAGCGGGTGCCTGGCAAAACCCGGTGCTGAACATTAATGGTGGTGTTAAAAGCGCTTTGCCAAGCCCGGGGCCCATGTTTCAAGCAGGCTTAAGTCAGCTGGTTTTTTTTCCAGGTAAGCAAAAATTACGTCGTGAAGTTGCTGGCTTTGATAAAGAAATAAAAAGCATTTCTCTGGCGGAATCTGAGTTGAATATTACTACTGATGTTATCCGCTTGGCTTATGAGTATGCCATGTACGAGCGTAAATTAAAATTCGCAGAAAGTCGCAGGAAGCGATTTTTGCTTATTCAATCTTATTTGGCCGGCCACATGTTTGCCTCTCCTCAGCAAATGACGACGTGTTTAATTGTAAAAGAACGTTTGCGCAATATCAATGCCGATTGGCTGCGGCTACAAGGGGAAGTCAAAAGCCGTTTTGAGCAACTCAATTTTTATATCGCTGTCGATCCGCAAAGCAATCCGGCAATAACCGTCCCTTGGTTGAATGGTACCCGCGCATTAAGTGACGAGGTGTGGATAAGCAAAACGCAAGCAGATAATCTAGATCTGGCTAGCCAAAAAGTTCAAATTGACAAAGCGACAAAAGAGCAACAGCTTTTAAAACGTGAGGTTTGGCCTGATATTTCTATTTCTGCCTTTTACGGACAAGAAACTGCCGGTGAAACACAAAGAATGGCAGGCATTGGCCTCGGAATTTCTCTTCCGCTTTGGAACCAAAATCAAGCAGGTATTCACAGTGCTGCACTGAAAATAAAGGCAGAAAAATATCAACTGTCACTGCAGGTAAAGCAGAACGAAGCACACATCAGAAAATTATTAGCACAATACGAGGCCTCGCGAAATATTGTCAAGCAATACCCGCAAGATTCTATTGCGACGCTAGCAGAGAATTTGCAAATAATGGAAAAAGAATTTCGTAAAAATCGCGTTGATTTTCTTCTGTTTCTCGAGCTGGATATGCAGGCTGCAGAAACAGTAAATCATATTCTCGAGGCACAGCTAGCGCTAACTGAAAGCATTTTGGCAATTTTCTTTATTGCTCGCGAGCAAACTTTGCTTTCACAACTTTCAACATTTTAGAGGTTTTTCATGATCGATAAAATTCTTGATCAGTCCTTTCATAATCGTTGGTTAATTGTCTTGGGTTTTGTAGCGCTAATATTTGCCGGATCTTATGCTTTGACTCAGCTGTCGATTGACGCTGTGCCCGATATTACGCCCGTTCAAGTGGTGGTGAACACCAAAACCGGCGCGCTCGATCCTGAGCAGATAGAAAAGACGGTGGGCTCGTTTATTGAAGCAGAGTTGGCCGGTATTGCCCACAGCAAAGATATTCGTTCCTTGGCTAAATATGGTCTTTCTCAAGTCGTCATTTTTTTTGAAGATGGCACCGATATCTATTGGGCGCGCCAGCAAGTATCTGAACGCGTGCAAAATATTCGTTCACTCTTGCCTAAAGGTTTGTCGCCAGAACTGGCACCGATTACCACCGGTTTAGGTGAGGTGCTTATGTACACTTTATTGGCCAAACCTGGCTCTTTGCTTGCGCAAAAAACGCAAACGGAACGTCTTCTTTATTTACGCACGCTGCAAGACTTTGTGGTTCGTAGGCATTTAAAGTCCACTGTGACCGGTATTGCTGAAATCGATTCGACGGGTGGGTTCAAGAAAGAGATTCATGTGGATGCCAATCCTCACCAATTAGCGACGAGGGGTTTGGTGGTGAATGACCTCATCAAAAAACTAGAAACGCTGGGTGAAAATTTTGGTGGCGGTTATATTCAAGATCGCGGACAGCAGATCATCGTGCGCACCCAAGGGGCTATCACCAATCTAGATCAAATTCGCGAGATCGTGATTGCTATTGATGTTTATGGAAAACCGATTCTCGTTAAAGACGTGGCTGAGGTGCGTGAGGATTTTGCGCAACGTCTGGGAGCGGCCACGTATAATGGAGAAGAGGCGGTACTTGGAATAGTCCTTATGCTGAATGGAGCAAATTCTCGGCAAGTTGCTATGGATGCCGAAGCGGCCTTGGCGCAGGCTCCGCTACCAGCCGATGTAGTAACAAAAATACTATATTCCAGACAATTTTTAGTGGATGCAACTATTAAGACGATTGCCAGAAATTTGGCAGAAGGCGCAGCCTTGGTGTTTGCGGTGCTACTCTTGTTGCTCGGTAATCTAAGAGCAGCATTGTTAGTGTCGCTGGCTATCCCGCTTTCAATGCTTTTTGCGGCGCTAGGCATGAGCTATTTTGGTATTTCTGCCAATTTAATGAGCTTGGGTGCCATTGATTTTGGTTTGTTGGTAGATGCCTCGGTGGTAATTGTAGAAAATATTTTGCGCCGTTTTTCTGAGGAAAAAAACCCGCTAACATGGGAGGAGCGCGTCAAAATCGTGTTGCTTTCTGCTAAAGAAGTTGCGGGAACCGTATCGGTGGGACTGCTTTTGATTATGGCTGTTTATGTTCCAGTTTTGGCTCTCGAGGGCATTGAAGGAAAACTGTTTCGTCCCATGGTGGAAACGGTTTTAATGGCATTGGGAGCTTCGCTTGTGGTCGCACTTTTGTTGATGCCGATTTTGGTGCACCTGGTTTTAGGAAGTGTTAGAAAGAATCATCATGACACGTGGCTTTTTTCTCTGATTAAGCGGGCCTACCAGCCTGTGTTAGTATTTTCACTGCACCGTCGTTTTCTCGTGCTGATGCCAGTCATAGTTTTTTCTGTTGCTTCATTTTGGCTGTTCGCAACCTTGGGTGCTGATTTTATGCCAGCCTTAAATGAAGGAGATATGGTTATTAATTTGACCAGAGACAGCAGCATCGGATTAGATAAATCCGTGGAGATGCAAAAAAAGTCCGAAAAAATAATATCTGCTTTTAAAGAGGTTAAGACTGTCTTTTCACGTATGGGAACGCCAGAAAGTGCGACAGATCCGATGGGTGTTCATTTGTCTGATACCTTTGTTATTTTAAAAAACGCAGGTGTGCAGCAGTCCAAAGAAAAATTGTTTACCAAAATCCGCGCTGCGCTTGCTAAAAAAGTTCCCGGCCAAGAAATTATGGAAAATCAACCCATCGAGATGCGCTTTAACGAAATTCTGGATGGCAGTCGGGCTGATGTTAGTCTGAAAATTTACGGACAAGATTTGAATCAACTGGTTGAACTCTTAGATGCCGCCAAAGCAAAAATTGAGAAAGTGCCTGGTGCGTCTGAAGTTGAGCTCGATGCCTTGAGTGCGCTTAGAAAAAGTCCGGTCTTAAATATTCAAATAAACCACGAGCGGGTTGCGCGTTACGGCGTTGACATTAGCGAGGTTAATCGTGCGCTGGAGTCAGCCATGGCTGGCTATACGGTGGGAAGTTACTATGAGTCTTCTTGGCGCTTTCCCATTGTGGTTCGGCTGACAGAGCAATGTCGTGAGAACCCAGCCGAGCTAGGCCAGCTGCAAATAGCGCTTCCTGATCGTGGTTATGTTAAACTTGAAAAACTCGCGCGTATCGAGAAGAATGAACAGGTGACCACCATCGCGCATGATCGAGGCCAGCGCTATGCTGGTATTGCTGTGAATCTTTCTGGGCGAGATACGGAAAGTTTTGTCAAAGACGCTAAAATGAAATTGGAAGCAGAGCTCAAATTACCGCCAGGCTATTCGTTAGCATGGGGAGGGCAATTTAAAAATCTGCAACGGGCACGAGCAAAACTTCTCATACTGGTGCCCATTATTTTAATAGGGATTTTCCTGGTGATGTTGAAGCATTTCAATAGTATGAAACAGGCTCTGCTTGTCTATATGAGTATTCCATTCGCTATGACCGGCGGAATTGTTTCACTTTACTTGCGCAGTATTCCTTTTAGTGTTTCTGCCGCCATTGGTTTTATCGCTTTGACGGGAATTGCTATTTTAAACGCGATGGTTCTCGTGACATTTTTTGGGCAACTCCGCGAAAAAGGCGCCTCGGTCCGGCAGGCGGTATACGAGGGTTCATTGATTCGCCTTAGACCGGTGCTGATGACTGCGCTGGTTGCCAGTCTTGGTTTCATTCCTATGGCCTTGAATACAGGGCTTGGTGCTGAGGTGCAAAGGCCGCTGGCCACCGTGGTGATAGGCGGACTTCTGACCTCAACACTTTTGACCTTATTAGTAATTCCTACTTTGTATTTATGGGCTGAAAGTAAAAATTAGACGTATGATTCTACAAAATATTGGCCGCAATTTCCGCAAGTTCAGATCGCTCGCCTTTTTCCAATCTAACGTGACCGGCGATACGCTCTGACTTAAAGCGATTCATGGTATGAACAAGGCCATTGTTGGTAGAATCAACGTATGGATTATCAATCTGGTACGGGTCGCCAGTTAGAATAATTTTGGTGCCTTCGCCTGCACGCGAAACAATGGTTTTTACTTCATGCGGAGTTAGGTTTTGCGCTTCGTCGACAATCATAAATTGCGAAGAAATAGATCGACCACGAATGTAAGTCAGAGGCTCAATTTGCATGAGGTTCAGATCAATCAGTTCGCGATAGCTTCGCGAGGTTTTTTGTCCCTTTGTCGTCAGTCCCATGAGAAATTCAACGTTGTCAAATATAGGCTGCATCCATGGGTTTAATTTTTCTTCAATATTCCCGGGTAAATATCCAATATCTCGGCCCAAGGGAAAAATAGGCCTGCTGACAAGCAGACGTTGAAATACGCGCTCTTCTGCAACTTTTTGTAAACCTGCAGCGATGGCAATTAATGTTTTACCGGTTCCAGCTTTGCCAATGAGTGTGACCAGTTTTATGGAATCATCTAGCAATAGGTCAAGCGCAAAAATTTGCTCTTTATTGCGAGGACGAATGCCCCAGGCCTGATGCTTTAAAGTCGAAATGGGCATTACGCAGTGATCACGCAAGTCGACACGGCCAAGCGCAGTATGAGATGGATTGTCACGATCTCGCAGTACCAGAAACTGGTTCGGTGCATAATAAGGATCAGGTAGTGTCAGGCTGTTGTTGGTATAAAAGTGATCAATTTGTTGCCCAGTGACTTCTATCTCGCTGAATCCCGAATACAATTCATCGGTTTCGATGCGCTCCGGATCATAGCCTTCAGTTTCTATCCCAATAGCGTCGGCGCGAATGCGTAAATTGGTGTCCTGGGTAATGAATGCAATTTTTTCGATGCCAGCTAGCTTTTCTTGCAGATCGAGGGCCACTGCCAAAATTCGGGAATCTTGTCCTCTGTCCGTGCTGATTTCTGGCGGCAACATGCGTGCGCTTGTGGCTACACGCAATGATCCACCGCTATCTAGCTTCACGCCGGTAGATAACGAACCCTCTGCTCTGAGATTGTCTAAATAACGACTGACCTGCCGTGCGTTTCGTCCTAATTCGGAAAGTTCTTTTTTGAAATTATCAATTTCTTCAACCACATAGATGGGAATAACGACGTTGTTATCCTCAAAGCTAAACATGGCTCTTGGATCATGAAGAAGAACGTTGGTGTCAAGGATAAAGGTTTTTTTCATGGTTTGCTTTTTTTCCCCAGAGGTTCGTTTAAAAGAAGCAACAATTCACCATGGCCAATAAAGCCATGCTCCTTTCGGGCAACATATTCAAGATATTCTAGTGAATCTCTTGTGTCGCCGATCAGCAAAGCCGCTTCTAGGTTTAATTTTTGAACTTGTTTCTTTAAAGACGCGATCTCACCACGCAACGAACTGTCTTTGTGCCGCATCTGCCAGAGTTTTGGCAGGGCCAAAGGGGCTAGTAGGCAGTAACCCACCAGAAAAAGACTGATTGCAATAAAAACCGCATTCCAATGGGGTGATCGCATCATGTTCCTACAGTACCATAGGATACGAGGATTCAACAAAATCACACCCAAAATAAAGCAAAGCTTTCAGAAAATACTACACTTCAAACGTTGAGAAAGGCAAAATGGAGATCAGGCGCGCACGTTTGATGGCCAAGGTTAGTTTACGCTGATTTTTAGATGTGAGACCTGTTCTTCTAGAAGGAAGAATCTTGCCTTCAGGTGACAAAAACCGGCGCAAAATATCGACATTGTGATAATCGATAGGAAGCTTGTTCTGCATGTAAAAGTCGGAAAGTCGGCGCTTAGAGCCGCCTTTGGCGTTTGGACGCCCCATTAATGAGTCTTCTTTTTCAATCACTTTTATAAACCTTACAATTACTTGGTTGAGGTGCGCAGTCTGTGTGCTTTTCACAATTAATTCAAGTGGGTTTTCGCGATAAAAAAAATTATGGCTCTATATAAGTGTAAGTCTCACCCTTAAAGTTGCGCAGCGTCCATTTTTTGCCGTCATGTTCTTTGACGTAATTAGGTTGAAGTGGGATTTTACCGCCACCTCCTGGAGCATCGACAACATAGCTTGGAATGGCCAGACCTGAGGTGTGTCCACGCAAGTTTTCAATGATATCAAGACCAACAGAAATAGGTGTTCTGAAATGGCTAATTCCTTGCGATAGATCACATTGATACATGTAATAAGGTCGTACGCGCATCAAAAGCAGGCGATGGTTTAGTTCTTTAACGATGCGCCAGTCATCATTCACGCCTTTGAGCAAAACCATTTGATTACCAATGACGCAGCCGGCGTCGGCCAATTTGCGGCAGGCATCCAGAGCTTCGGCCGTGCATTCTTTGGGGTGATTAAAATGGGTGTTGATAAAAACCGGCTGATGTTTTCGTAGCATTTTCGCTAAATCATCTGTAATTCTTTGTGGTAAAGTCACGAGGTTGCGTGTCCCCATGCGAAAAATTTCTACATGAGGGATCGCGCGTAGACGTCCTAAAATATAATCAAGGCGATCATCGGAAAGTGAAAGGGGATCGCCGCCGGAAACCACGATGTCTCTCACCTCCGAATGTTTTTCAATATAGGCTAAGGCGAGCTCGATCTGTTCTTTGTCGGCCATGGAGCTAGGGTCGCTGACTTTGCGTTTGCGCGTACAGTGGCGACAGTAAACAGGGCAGTTGTGATTCGTGTAAAAAAGAACACGATCAGGATAACGGTGGGTAATGCCTGGAACTGGCATATCCTTTTCTTCACCTAAAGGATCTTCTAGGTCGCTGGGCAATATATCGAGTTCACCAATTTGCGGAACTGATTGCAGCCGGATTGGGCAATTAGGATCATCTTTGTCCATGAGTGATGCATAATACGGCGTGATTCCCATGTGAAACATGGCATCTGACTTGGCGAAAGCGGTTTTTTCGTCTTCGGTCACTTTAATAATGCCATCAAGTTGATCAATTTTACGTAAACGTTCTCGCTGTTGCCAACGCCAATCTTGCCATTCACTTTGGCTAATGGCTCCGAGTGCTGGCTCTAGTAAATGTTTGGGTGCGTGGACAAAACGATGATGAAAATGGCAAGGAATTGGTGGGGTATTATCTGTAGCATTGGGTAGGTCGCCAGCATTATTGAGTGCGCCTTTTGCATTAAATACAAATCGGATATCGTTGGTTGGTATGGTGTAGGGCTCCCCTTTGCTTTTAGTGTCAGGAACGAGTTTTAGCCATTCCGCTTTGGTGCCCGGACCCTGATTGATTTTGGTAGGGTTGGACGCGATGATGGTGAGGGAGGGTTTAGGCTTTATGGGTTCTTCGGAATTTGGTGTTATCTGGAACGGGTTAGTCATGTAATCTCCTAGATGCGGGTCAAAAAACAGCTCTAAAATATGACGGTTTCGTAAAAAAGGCGCATCGTCTCAATGACGGATCTGCTAGTGGAGATTGTATGCAGATAAAAACTTTGTTTTTCTTGAGTCTAGGGTTTGCGAGCAGCGCCTATTCTTCGTCGCTTGAGGATTCTTTTCAAGCAGCACTTCATGGTGATCAATTGCTGTGGGCGGGGTTGCTTGCGGTTTTGGCTGGGTTTTTGACATCGCTATCACCTTGTGTTTATCCACTGATTCCGATTACGCTTAGCATCATGGGAACACGGCGCGTTAAATCAAATCTGCACGGGTTTACCATCGCCTTGGTTTATGTGCTGGGAATGATGCTTTTATATTCGACTCTGGGCATTTTGTTTGTTTCATTTGGCAGGCTCGCTGGCTCAGGTTTGCAAAGTCCATGGATCCTTGGTTGCCTTGCCGGTATTTTTATTCTTTTAGCACTAAGCATGTTTAATGCTTTTGATGTAGTAGTGCCTCAATCAATTATAAAGCGTGTTTCTCGCCAGGGCGGTACCGGGTATGCCAGTGTATTTTTAATGGGATTGCTTTCTGGTATTATTGCAGCCCCGTGCACAGGGCCTATTTTGACATTCATTTTAACTTTAGTGGGAAACAATGGCGATCTTTTTCGCGGCGTGTTTTTGATGGCGTTGTACAGTTTTGGTTTAGGGATTCCTTTTTTAGTTTTAGGGACGTTCTCTTCTTTTATTGCGCGCATTCCCAAGAGTGGTCCCTGGATGAACGTCGTGAAAAGCAGCTTTGGTGTCGTGATGTTGAGCACAGCTTTTTACTATTTGCAGTTTGCTTGGAGTTGGTTGTACGATTTTTTCGTTCGTTTAAGAGTACTTGGAGTACATATGTTAATACTCATGATATGCGTTGCTTTGATCATGGGAGCGTGGCAGTTTTCTTTCAAAAACAGATTTAAGGTGTCGACTTTGTCGCAAGGCTGTGGCGTTTTGATCTTAGTGTTAAGCTTAAATGGCCTGGCAGCTCCGTTAATTGTGCAGGATAATCTTTGGACAATGGTCACCAAGAACGACAAGTCTCTGGATCATTTTCAAGGAAAAATAGATGAGGCAAGGAAACTTAAAAAACCGGTGGTGATTGATTTCTATGCGGACTGGTGCGCTTCTTGCAAAGAACTAGATCAGTATACTTATGCCAGTATCGACGTTAAAAAAGCACTGAGTCGATTTGTTTTAATTAAAGTAGACGTGACTCACGAAAGCAAAGCGTTAAACGAATTGCAAAAGCGCTTTGGCGTGGTTGGTTTGCCCACTGTTTTGTTTATTGATAGTCAAGGTGCAGTACAGTCTTCGCCAATAATTTTTGGTTTTATAAAAGCCAAAGCTTTCTTGAAACATTTAGAATCTATTAAATAAAAAAGCACCTCACCGAAGTGAAGTGCTGTTAAGCTATAAGACAAAAGTCTTATTTTTTGACCGGAGCTTTTTTGCCCTCTGCTTTTGGGGCCTCGCTGGCAGCTTTTTCCACTGAGATCAACTGCACATTGAAAATCAATACTTCGTTTGGTCCAATAGTTGCGCCTGCGCCTTGGGCACCGTAGCCGAGGCTGGCTGGGATATAAATTTCCCAAGTAGAGCCGGTTGACATCATTTTCAAAGCTTCAGACATACCAGGAATAGTGGTGCCGACGGGGAAGGTCGCAGGCTTGCCACGGGTTTTGGTGCTGTCAAAAGTTTTGCCACTCAAAAGTGTTCCAGTGTAATCGACAGTCACGCTATCGTTCGGGGCTGGTTTGTCGCCTTTGCCTTCGGTGATCACTTTATATTGAAGACCATTTGGCAAGGTAACGACGCCTGGTTTTACTTTGTTTTTTGCGAGAAAATCTTCGCCGGTTTTTAGATTTTTGACACCAGCTTCATCGGTTTCTTTTTTACGTTTTTCCATGAGTGTGGTTCTAAAGTTCTGCATGACTTCACGCATTTGCTCTTCGGTCATAACTGGGGTTTTTTCTTCCTTGGATAAGCCGTCTTTCATGCCCTTTTGGAAAATTTTTGTATCGACGTCAACAGATTGTTCGCTGAAACTCTTGCCGGTGCTGTAACCCAAGATGTAACTGACTTTCTCCATCTCAGTTTTCAGATCACCTGCGCTGGTGGCTCCGTCTTTTTTAGGGCAACCGGTGAGGGCAGCAAATGCTGCAAGTAGACTTATTAATGTGACAAATTTTGTTTTTATGATCATGTGTAAATATCTCCATTGAATTTAAGCGCAAACTTAAGCATATTTGCAAAAGGTATAAAAGAGCTGTTTTGCGAAAGCAAGCGATAAAATGGCGATAACTTAGAAAAAAAGTCGTTCCACTTTAGACCGTTTCATGCGAAACTAAGCGCCATGTGATCTTTAGTTGCTGAACTTGCCAGCATTTTATGTGTCTTTCCAAATTATTGTTTTTGATTTTGTTGAGGTTAAAATGGCCAAAAGCCCTTTAAAAGATAAAGATTTTATACCTGATGATGAATCGCTTTCTCAAATTTTAGGCAATCGTTGGCCCAGGTATCAAGAAACCGTAACAGAATTAGCAAAGCGCAAACTCTATCCTGAAATGTATTGGTATGGTCCATCCAGTGGTTGGGCGCCGCGATTTTGCATTGGCGAGGTCACAGTTTGTGGCATCTATCTCGCACAAAATCCGCTCATGGGTTTAGTTGGTGTTGGCGATAAAGTAGGCGGCTACTTAGACAAAGACATGGACTTAAGTCCACGTGCGCGGAATCTTTATGAAATGACTCCCAAAAAAGGTCCATTGCGCTGGATAGAAGCACAGTTAGCTACCCGGGGAGATTTGGAAGCATTTTTATCGTTGGTCGACGGGAAATTGCGTGCGCTTGCCAAAGAAGGGGTAAAGCCAAAAGATGAGCCACCTCCAGCTCGCATTCGTCGCAAAGAACCAGGGCCACCAAAAGAGCCTGGAAAGCCTGGGCGTAAACCTGTTAAGTCAGCAGAACCCAAGGAACCAACGCTGCAGATAGGTCCTCCAAAACATTATCCGATTAAAGAAATCTTAACTGCTGGTCGTGGTTAATCGTTTCTTTTGACTGAGCGGATTTCTCCACCAAAAAGTGCGATTGCCTTTTGCACAACCGGGTGGTTTCTTGCTTGCTCTTCTAGGGCTGCTTGAGCCTGTTGCTGAGATAGTTCACGGGCTTGCGTGATCGTCATCGTGACCGGCGCTGTTGCAGCTGTTCCTTTTAGCGTGAGAACGGGTTTTAGATAAGCATTTCCCCCATAAATAGACGTTAACAATGCTTGTGCCTCAGGATTATGAATTGCCTCCACGATGCTGTGGAAATGAAACTGCTGATCTAGCTCAATATGAATCACGGTTTGGCCTTGTTCGTTGGTCACTTTGATGAGGCGGGCATGCTCAAGATGGTGACCCAGTGCGGTCATGTTTTCTATGCATAAATTCACAAAGCGTAGCCACGATTGATCCATATTAGTCACATGTAAAGCAACTTCAGCAGGCGGCGAGGGAATTGTTTTTTGCACAGGCATTGGCATATCAGCACCTTTGCTTAAAGATTCTAGTCTGGAGATGGCATGAATAATAGTCGAGGTTTCAGCCATAGCAGGGCGGTCAGCCATTCGTAAAAAGGCCAGCTCAGTCATGAGTTTTGGTTGCTCAGAACGGGAAATGCCGTCGATGCTATCGAGCGCCATAGCAAAGAGGCGCTGTAAATCAGCGGCATCCAGCGACTTGGCTTTTTGATCGATCGCATCGATTTCGCTTTTGCTCAATTCGGCAAATCCTAGAATAGTTCCTATGGAAGTTGCAATGCTCAAATGACGAAGTTCTGTCGTCACGCCATCGATTAATTGCTTCAAGTCATAACCATTGAGCATAGCTTTATGAATGATCTCCAGCGCGGTTTTGGCGTCGGAGCGGATCAAGGCATCAGTGGCCTGTACAATATTTTGGCGATCAATTAAGCCAAGTATCTGCGTGATATCTTCAAGTGAGATGTGTTCGGCAGCGAAGCTGATGACTTGATCTGTTAAGCTCAAAGCGTCGCGCATCCCGCCTTCGGCAGCTTTAGCGATGAGCATTAAGCCTTCGGCAGCGATGGAAATATTCTCAATTTGTAAAATATGCGTCAAACGATCAATTATAGTTTCGATATTGAGTCGTTTGAAGTCGTATCGTTGGCAGCGAGATAAAATCGTGACGGGAATCTTATGCGACTCAGTCGTGGCAAAAATAAATTTAACATGTGGCGGCGGCTCTTCTAGCGTTTTTAGCAGGGCATTAAAAGCGCTATTGGAAAGCATGTGGACTTCATCGATGATAAAAATTTTGAAACGACAGCTGCTTGGTTGGTAGCGAATGGTTTCGCGCAAAGCGCGTACGTCGTCGACGCTGGTGTTGCTGGCGCCATCGATCTCTACCACATCGATGGAAGTACCGCTGGTGATTTCCATGCAATGAGAACACTTACCACAAGGGGTATCGCTAATGCCCTTTTGGCAGGCCATCGCTTTGGCTAGTAGTCTGGCGATGCTGGTTTTTCCCACGCCGCGACTTCCTGTAAATAGAAAAGCATGAGCAATGCGGCCGCTGTTTAAAGCTTTGCTTAAGGTTTGGACGATGACATCTTGTCCGACCACGTCGAAAAAAGTTTGCGGCCTATATTTGCGAGCAAGTACCAAGTAGCTCATGAGATGCGACCTTTTATGAAAAAGAAGCCACCACACACATCAAAGACCGCTCTACCGTTGTTCCCTTCCGGGCCTGGCGGGGTTTGAACCGCTTTGATTGTGTGGTGGCAATGGCGGAGAGAGAGGGATTCGAACCCTCGATAGTGGAACACACTATACACGATTTCCAATCGTGCGCCTTCAGCCGCTCGGCCATCTCTCCTTAAAATTACCTTAGACAATACTCAAAAACTTTTCAAAAAACAAAACAAAAATAGTGGCGGACAGCGAGGGATTCGAACCCCCGGGACCCTTGCAGGTCCGTCTGATTTCGAATCAGGTGCCTTCAACCGCTCGGCCAGCTGTCCCTTTTTAGACTTAAAAGCACCCTAACCAAGCTGTTCGCTAACTCGCAACCCCCCTTGCGGTCAGAAATGTCAAAAAAGTGCTTTTATCAATCAGTAATCTTGGCAAGACCATCGCCTGCAGAGTACCTTAGAGTTAATAATAGCTGAATGGGGGTTTGCAGGTTGATAGATTTTCACCATGTGACAAAACGCTACCAGGGCCAGGATAAATCTGCGCTGGAAGATTTATCATTGCGTATTCACGACGGCGATTTCTGTGTTTTACTGGGGGAGTCCGGGGCCGGAAAAAGTACTTTGCTCAGGCTTTTGTATTGTGCTGAGAAACCGACTTATGGCCGCATTGTTTTTATGAATCAGGATATTTCAACAATTTTGCATCATGAAATTCCTAAAGTTCGACGCAATATTGGCGTAGTCTTTCAAGATTTTAAATTAATTAGTAACAAGACTGCGCTAGAAAATGTGGGACTGGTTTTGTGGGTGCAAGGTGAAGCGCCGAGTAGTATTTATGAAAAATCGTTGTCGATGCTGAATCAGGTTGGTTTGCAATCCAAAGCGCATGTTACTTGTGGTTATTTGTCCGGAGGCGAGCAGCAACGCGTTGCCATTGCTCGGGCATTGGTTTCCAGTCCACGTCTGCTCTTGTGCGACGAGCCGACCGGTAATTTAGACGCAAAGCAGGCTTCTGAAATCGTTGATTTGTTGATATCAGCGAATTTAAAGGGAGCAACGGTTATTTTGGCAACACATGATCTGTATTTAACGGGAGTGCATCGTAAAAAGACCATTAACTTGTCGAAGGGCAAATTGGTGGAAACGACGATTATGGATTTATAAATAGCGAGGTTTTAATTGGTAAGCCAAAGAAAAGTATTTCCAAGTTTTTTGCTGGGATTGCTTTCTCGTGTGAAGCAAACCCGCGGTGCTTTTGTTTGGGCCTTTTTAACCATTGGCTTAAGCCTTTTTGTTTTGACGCTTATACTGGTCCTTCTCTTTCATTTTAGGCAGTTGATATCAGAAGTGCATCAAAAAACCATTGCGACTGTTTTTTTATCGGTGTCTGATGAAAAAGAAGCGCAGCATTTTGAAGTACAAGTGAATAAGTTATCGACACAGGTCATAACCAAATTAATATCACCTAAGGAAGCACTGAAAAAAGCCCAGAAAAATTGGAATGAAAAATTGAACACGGTCTTTTTGGAGCAAAATCTAAAGATGCCATGGGTGTTAATTGTCAGCAGTGAAAGCGATGATCCCAATTTTCCGGGTTTGATCAGGCAACGCTTAAAAAATTTCAAGCAAGTTGAAGAGCTGGTTTCTCCAGGAATGGAAATTAAGCGTGCCCAGTGGAGTTTACGATTTTTTTATGGTGCGGGCTGGCTATTTGCTTTTTTATTGGCGATTTTGGTAGTTGTGGTTGTGATGAACACCATTCGTATTCATGTTTTAAAGCATATAACTGAAATACATGTAATGCGCCTTGTTGGCGCCACCGAAGTATTTGTCAGAAAGCCATATGTTGTGGAAGGATTTTTGCTGGGATTTTCCGGGGCCGCCTTGGCTTTTTTATTATTTGGAATCTTAAGTATTTGTTGTAGCCATTTGGCCGACGCTGCCTTTTTAGGTGACTTGCATTGGTTAGGATTTTACGACACGCCCATCTGGATTTTTATCCTGGTCACCATCTTTGGTTCCGTTCTAGGTGCCCTTGGATCATTTTTAATTTTATTGCATGGTTACGAAAGCGAGTGGGGATCTTCGTAATGCAGGCAAATCTAAAGTGGATAGCAATTGCGCTGGCTATTTGCTTAAAAAGCAATATTGTTGCTGCCGATTTAGAGTTATTAAAAACAAACAAGCGACTCGAGGAAAAACTGAAATTTGTTAAAGCATTAGATATGAAGAAAGGCAACTTTTCAGAAGCTCTAAGTGTACTTGATGAAGAAATTATTCAGTCAGAATCCTATCAGCAGGTTATTGAGAAAAGAATACAAAAGGAAAGAGAAAAATTTTTGCAGCAAGAACTTTTAAGTGAAACTGCCAGTCAAAGTGTGTATACAATTAAATTGCACATAAAAAAACTTTTGCAGCAATCTTATTTAGATGAAAATGCTGGAATATTTCCAGTTCTCATGGGCGTTCAGTCATTTGAAGACTTCACATTGCGACGCTATGTTGCTAAAAAAATTGTTTTTAAAAATGCTCGATTTTTGCAAGAGTTGCGCATTGTGGCCGATCGATATCTGTCACAAAAGCGGCAATCCCGTCTTTTGTTTCAGCAGTTGGAAAATTCGCGAACTATTTTAAAGAAACAAGCGCAGACTTTGCGAATAGCGCAGCAGCAAAAATTCGAGGCTGTTCAAGCAATTGCCAAAGCGCGTGATTTTACACAGCAAGAAGTTAAGCGCTTGACAGCGCGCTATGAAAGTCTAGCGCAAGTGGAGCAAGACTTAAAAAGGCAGTCGGCTTTTAAAGAAAAAGGTGTTTCTATTTTAAAGTGGAAAGGGCTTTTAGAGTTGCCAGCGACAGGAACTGTTTTTTTTTATGATGGAGAAAAGAATGCAGCGGGATTTTCTGTGCCTCTTAGAGGTGTTTTTATCCAAGGTAATCAAGGTGATTTGGTAAGTTCTGTTTTTCCTGGTAAAATTGTTTTTGCTGGTTTTATGAAAGGGTTTGGTCGAACCATTATTGTTGATCACGGCAGTGCGGTGCATTCTGTGTATGCCCATTTGGATCGTTTTGCTGTGACATTTGCTAGCCTAGTATCCAAGGGCCAAACTATCGGATATATGGGCGATACTGAAAGTACCAAAGGTGTTCAGCTTTATTTTGAACTTCGTCAAAATGGGATCTCGGAGGATCCGGCCAATTGGTTCTTTTAAGAAAAGGCGAATTTTATTTTGAGTGTGAGCATATTGCTTCGTTTTGGTATTTGAGCCAAGATTGTTTTAATCCAAGTAGAGGAAATATTTTATGTTTAAAAATGTGACAGGGTTCGGGATGTTGTTGATGTTTGTTTGTGCACAATCAGGATGTGTAATTTCAACGGGACAAGGAAAGACAAAAATACTGGCTCCAAGTGTAGATGACAATTTGGGAGGGACTGGCACAGAATCTGGAGATGTTAGAGCTATGGCTGAACGAATGGCCAGAGAAATCGTCGGTATTAACTGGCCTACTCAAGGAGTTGTTCCTCGTATTTCTGTTTTACCTTTAGATAACCAAACCAGGTTTCGTATTGATCCTAAGCTTTTGCAAAATAAATTAACCAAGGATTTGGTTAATTTTGCCAACGGTCGCGTAGTATTTTTAGCGCGTGATAGCGAAATGGCTGTGATGAACGAACGTGCTCGCAAACGTGCAGGGATTTATGACCAAGGAAAATCAACAAAAGCCATGGCTGGTGCTGACTATGTATTGAAAGGTGAAATGCGATCGCTCTCCAAAGCTTCTCGTGAAGGCGTGAGTGATTATATTCTTTATAGTTTTTCGCTGATTGACGCTGAAACGGGCGTGATTTTATGGATGGGAGATTATGAAACCAAGAAACAGGGCACGACTGGTGTTATTTATCAGTAAAATAAAAAAGGTTTTAGTATGAAAAATCAAAAAGTGATTATGATTCGACTCCTAGGAGCTATGTTTTTTTTGTCATTACAAGGTTGCGCGCAAATGCGTTATGCGCAGACTTCAATAGGGCAGGCGATTGATAACCCTGTGACAGTTCAGTTTCCCTGGGGTGAAGTTTACTGTGGTCGAGGTACTGTTTGCGCTGAGATTGAGGTGCTGCGCGTTGATTTTGAAAAACGTAACGGTGGAAGAGTGGAAGTGACTTTGCATAATCGAACGGGTTTGTCTCTGTCAGGCCAGATAGCTTTAGAAATTGTAGCAGAAACTGGCGCGCGTTTAGACTCGACGATGTTTCAAAATATCGCATTGCCTCCAAGACAAGAATTTGTTTGGGAGATGCCTGGGATTTATCATGTAGGTGGCAAAATCCGAGTCTTGCTAAGACAAAGAACCAATGCAAAATAAGTGAGAATATTTATGAGAAAAATAAGTTTGCGTCTCATCCCGTTGAAGTCGGAAAAAATCCCCCCGCGTCACTGCGAGGAGCAGCAGCGGCTTGGCAGTCCAGATTTCTGGATTGCTTCGCCTTCGCTCGCAATTACGATCAAATACAAGTCTTTAATTGCAGGCAGCATTTTGATTGGTTTATTGGGCTGCTCTGCTCGCCAGATTAATAGCAGTTCAGAGTTGGTCTCTCCTGTACCCACGACGCAAAGTATCATTGAATCAAGAACTGTTGTTGGTGAAAAAGATGATTTTGATGTAGGCCAATTGCAAAAATTAAATCAGAAAGCTGGCAAGCCTACATTTGGTTTGATTATGGGATTTTATCAATTGCCTGGGACTATGCCGGCAGGCCACGTTGCTATTTCTGAGGGTTATGTTTTTGGGGAACCCTACCGTTCTTTTTGGTTTCAAGCCACAGACGCGAAACCCTATGCGGTATTGCCAGCGGCACCTAAACAGGCTGAGGTATTAGCGACGTCATTAAATAAAATGCTCGACGCAGGTATCCGTTTTAAGGAAGTTTCCATGGCAGATGCGGTTATGGTCATGAATGTCGAGAAAAAAATGATGTTACAGAATAAAACATGGTTTTTTCCTCGTAGCATTGCCCCAGGCGTTGATTTATTAGTGTCCATTCAGACAGGCTTCGGAGAAATCGGACCTATTTATGTAGGACGGGTCATCGCGACCAAAGATGGCCGTTTGCTAGCTCTGGTTACTTGGCCCGATGTAGGCGCATATACCTTGCAGCCATTAGTTGATCGGTTGGTAAGTGATGCTTTACGTCGCCTGGCGAATGAAAAGTAAAAACTTTTTTTGAAGGGGGGCTTTCATCGTGGAAAAGAGAGCATCACACGCACCTTGGACAGGGCTAGTATTGTCTGGAGGTGGTGCACGAGGAGCTTACGAGGCTGGGGTGATGCGTTACTTGCGTGATGAAATGCCGGCACGTATCAAAGCGCATATGCGATTTGAAGTAATTTGTGGTACGTCGGTAGGGGCCATCAATTGTTGCTTTTTAGCCACTTATAATCACTCGCCAGAGAGCCAAGGGCAGGCACTTGTCGATATGTGGGAAAGTCTGAATATTGAAGGCGTCTACAGAGTTGGTCTTCGAGAACTTTTGAGTTTACCTAAATTTTTATTTGGTTCCAGAGGGCGGGGTGAATTGGATGAAGCAATAGGCCCTGGCCGCTTAGGTGGTTTTTTTAACACCTCACCACTAGAGCAATTGGTTCGTCGTAGCACGCGTTGGAAAAATATTAGTGCCAATTTGGCCTCGGGCGATTTGAAAGCTCTGGCTGTTATTGCAACTCATGTTGGTTCAGGTCAAACCCATGTATTTGTGCAACGTTCAGAACCGGGCTTGCCTGCTTGGAGCACAGATCCGCAAGTGCAAGCGTTTCACGTGGAGATTGGTCCGAATCATGCTTTGGCCTCTGCGGCAATCCCCTGGGTTTTTCCTTCAGTAGAAATTAATGGCGAGGTCTATTGCGACGGTGGTATTAAACTTAATACACCTATTTCTCCTGCGGTGAGACTTGGCGCAGATCGTTTACTTGTCATAGGACTTAAAGCATCTCAAAAAGAAAAAGTTGTGACTCCATATAATATTGATCGATATCCGTCGGCACTTTTTTTGCTGGATAAAATTTTGAATGCTTTGATGCTTGATAAAACCGAATATGAACTTAAAAAATTAGAGCGGATCAATGCTTTGCTCGATGTCAAAAATGAATTAAACAAAGATCTCTCGAATAGCTTAAATGAAATTGTGACTCCTTTAAGAGGCGCGCCGTATCGACCAATTGAGACGTTGGTGATCAGGCCCAGCGAAGATATTTCTAAAATTGCTGGAAGACATTTAAGACATGGCGGCGTTGCTGCCAGAGCAGGGGGTTTAATTGGGCCATTGCTGCGTCGTATTGGTGGTGGTGGCGAGGATCAAGCGAATGACCTGCTCAGCTATTTGCTTTTTGATGGAGAGTTTGCTCGCGACTTAATTCAACTAGGAATGCATGACGCCGATGCACAAAGACAAGAAATTATCGATTTTTTCGACGCTTCTTAGAAAATAAAACTAAAAATGACGGTGATCAAGAAATAAAAAATTGCTGCTCATTGGTTTTCCTTATATGTCAATCCTGTAACTGGAGGAGTACCGATGATGCTTGCGCTCTCGTCTTCGCGTTCAATTACTTGTCATGTGGATTTGAAAGCGTTCGAGGATGAGGTGATGCCCCATGTGCACACTCTCTTTGGTACCGCACTTAGGTTGACTCGTTCCTCTTCTGATGCAGAAGACTTGGTACAAGAAACATACTTAAAAGCATTTCGTTCTTTTGAACAATTCGAAATGGGGACAAACTGTAAGGCTTGGCTATTTCGTATTTTAACCAACACCTTCATTAACAAGTATCGACGTAAAGTCAGAGAACGTGAAATCTTAGATGGTGAATCCCATGCACCGACAGTTTTTATTTCTTTGGATGCGGCAGGAAAGTCTGGCGCTACAAGTCCGGAAAACATATTAATTGAACGATTTTTATCGGATGAAGTTTTGTCCGCTTTACAAAAAGTGCCTGTTGATTTTCGCGTGGTCGTGCTTTTATCGGATGTGTACAGTTTTTCTTACAAGGAAATAGCAGAGATGATGACGATTCCGATGGGTACGGTCATGTCTCGTCTTTTTCGAGGCCGTCGCCTTTTGCAAGAACAGCTTTTTGAGTACGCAGTGCGTGAAGGTGTTATTAAATTGCCGGCATCGCAAAATACTTCTGGAACCTGTTCTCTGGAAGAATATCGTAAACGATCTCCTCGGCACACTGAGCAGCAGTCGGTTTAAAATTATGCGAACGTGCATTGCAATATTTTGTTTCATGCACGGTCTCATTTTTTTAGGGGGAGGCAATTGCTCTGAAAAGCCAAAAGCGTATTTTTCAACGCTGCCGCTTTTAAAACCACTGAAGCCTTCTCAGTTTTCAGAGGTATCACCTGCAATGCCGGCTGTAAATTTTGCATTTACCAATCCTCCAGTATTTATTGAACCTCTACAAGTTTTCATTACCGGAGCGGTGCCTCAATTAGTTAAATCAGGTGGCACTTTAAACTTAAGTGCTTCTTTAAGAAATGCTCCGGGTTTTGTTACTTATGTATGGGAGATTGATAAACGCCAATCTGGAGTGGCCGATAGTGATAGCAATTATCAGCTGCAGATTCCAGAAATTGCTAGTTGTGATGAAAAACAAATCGTTAGCGTAATTGCCACGGATGACCGAGGTCGAACGGCAGAGGATCGTATTGAGATTATGGTGAGCAAGACGTGGTGCACACTTTTGGCGCAAGAAGATCAATTGCTGAGCAATCATGTGACCAAATTGGCTTTGGGTTCTGATGGAAAAATTTGGATAGGAACTGATAAGGGTCTTAACAGTTTTGACGGTACTATTTTAGAAAAAGTTACCAGTAAAAATAGTGCGCTTGGTCACTCGCCCAGTTACCGTGAAGGCAGAAATTATATTAATGCACTTTTTGTGCAAAAAAATAAAACTGAGAATCTTGATGAAGTATGGACATCTGCTTGTGAAAGCGAAAATCTTAACTGTGTTGGGGTGCAACGATTTATTGGAGATCCATATGAGAAAAAGAGTGCTAATTGGAGTCGCTATTCTAGTGAATCTAGTAAGACAGTAAAAGTACTCCACAGCGCTAAAGGAAAACTGTTTGTCGCAACCAGTGCCGGCGTAGAAGTTTTTTCTTTGGATGCTCCCGAAAAAAAGCTGAATCATCTGGCTAAAGGATATGGGATCAACGCTATTTTACCTAATGTCATCGGGAGCGATGATTGGTACGGCACTGATTCATCTGTTTTTTCGAGTGGTGCTATTTATTGGCATAATCAAAAAACAAAAAAACATGGGTGGCTTAGTGGCGCTAATTGGTCAGAAAATAGAAATGACGGTGTCTTTTCTTTGATCCGCGACGGAGATAATGTTTATATTGGATTCAAGAATGGGGGAATGGTGCGTGTCAGTGACAGCTGGAAGCTTTTCCTAAAGAAAGATTATCCCAGTATGCCTGGTGATGACATTCGCAAAATTGCTGTGGGTAAAAGCTCAATATGGGTCGCAACAAAGACTGGACTGGGACGATTTATTCCTAAAAAAGACGTGCCCAATGAGGGATCTTGGGAATCAGCG
>CANFCB010000003.1 GCA_947445025.1 Myxococcales bacterium | reverse complement strand
TTTGTGGGGTTGTCGGACCAGCATTTTAAGAAGTTTGTTTTTAAGAGTGATGGTGTCGACGAGAAAATCCCCCTACCCCCTTTTTCTAAGGGGGAATTAGAGCCAAAGCCTGTCGAGGATGCACCTCTTAAATCCTTATTTTTCCAAGGGGGACTAAATCCAGAATTGAATCCAGAAACAATCGAGGATGTGCCTCTTAAATCCCCCTTAGAAAAAGGGGGTAGGGGGATTTTAGCGACGTCAGAACCTACTTTGCTTAAATTGAAATATCAATTTGCAGGGCCACTCACCAGCGAAGATAAAGAAAATCTGGAATATGCTCAAGGGCTGGCCCGGCCTCTCCATAAATTATGGATAGATAGATTTCCGCTTTTAAACGGCAAAGACGGTCGGCCTTTGTTAAATACTGATTTAATCGAACTGATTGTTTTAAGCCACCCCAGCGATCTATCTGGATCAAAATTGATCAAGGTGCTTATCAGTGAGTTGCAGCGATATTCGGATGGGCAGTTTTAAGGTTGTCGATGAGTATGACGTCAATGGCGGAGCGACCGGGATTCGAACCCGGGATAGGGTTTCCCCTATACACACTTAGCAGGCGTGCGCCTTCAGCCACTCGGCCATCGCTGCTCGGCCTGACTTACCTCTTGTATTGGACGGTATTATGCCGACATTAAATAATCTCTCAGCAATCTGAGCAACCTTCTGCAGCAAACAGACCGTCCCCACAGTTCAGCGAGTTGTCAGATGCGCGTGTTACATCTGGAAACGTGTAACATCTGGCGAGCGGGGTATTGCCGATCACGCCCGGTCCGGTTACAATATCCGTTTCTCTCATGCAACATTCCCGCATCACTAGGGGCGGTAGTTGTTGTGGTGGTGGTGATTCGCATTTCCCCGTATCCCCGTTTAGGGTCCAGCCCCCTGGGCAGTTGGGAACATGCTTCGGTCCGCCATCTGACCCACCGCCCCCCCGAAGTTTTTGGTCATGTGTGCCGCCGCACGCATTGAAGCTTATGACAACCAGCGCAGACAACGACAATGACAATATTCTTTTAATCCGCAAGGTTTCCCCGTTTTTCATGTTTTATGTTTCATGTTTCATGTTTTTCCGTATTTTAACAATACATCAATCAATTACACCAAGTCAAATAACTGTGCAAAATATTTTTCATACGGGCCTTCGGAGCGTATTAGCGTGCAGGCATTATGCCCCCCGGATTTCGTCAGCGGCTGTGCGCGTTATGCGCTTCGCGAAAAATTTAATCCAATATATTTACATGAGTATTCGACGCCAAGGGCGTAATTTTGGTAGCCTGGGGTGAAATAGACGTTAGTCTGTGAACCCCGGGTAATGATGTGGCGATCCAGTATTGATCAAAGTGATCAAAAGTGAGTTGCAGCGATATTCGGATGGGCAGTTCTGAGGGGCTAAATCCTCAAATCCGCGCGAACGATTACAAATGCTGCAAGCATTTTTTAGAAAGCCTGGGGTGAAATAGACTTTTTTTCTGTGAACCCCGGGAGCGAGCCTGGCCAGGGGGTTTGAGCTAAAGCTCGTGGCATTTATCCTTGCCTACTCTATGAAGCCTTTTATCCCAGGGTAGGTAGCAATTTGGGTTAATTAATTAGCTGTCCAATATGTTTTAAGGCCTTGTCGAGCCTTTCAACTTTGGTGCCCCCAGCTTGGGCAAAATCAGGACGCCCGCCGCCTTTGCCGCCAATAATTTGTGCAAGTTCGCTAACCATTTTACCAGCATGGTATTTGCCGCTTAAATCTTTGGTGACGGCAACCAAAATGCTGCATTTGTCGCTGCCAGAAGCAGAGCCCAGCACGACGATGCCCGATTGCAGATGATCGCGTAGTTTGTCGGCGTAATGCTGTAGAGATTTGCTGTCTAAATCATCATTGCGTTCACTTATTACTTTAACGCCATTGATGACTACGGCATTTTTGGCAACTTCACTGGCATGATTAGATATGTCTTTACTCTGTAGCAGCCCAATTTGCTTTTGTGTGTCTTTTAAATCAGTAACAAGTCGCTGCACACGTTCTTCTAAATCTGCAGGCGGAGAAGAGAGCAAGGCTGACAACCCGCGCAAGTAATTTTGTTCTTTGCGGGCGTGCTCGATGCTAGCAAAACCTGCTACCGCTTCAATACGTCTGATGCCGGCGGCCAAAGGACCTTCGCTAGTGATACGAAAGGAGCCGATATCACCGGTGTGATGCACGTGGGTGCCACCGCAAAGTTCGGTGGAATGAGGGCCCATCTCCACAACGCGGACTTGGTCGCCATATTTTTCACCGAAAAGTGCCATGGCGCCGTGTTTCCTGGCTGCATCGAGGGACATTTGCTGGGCGTGGGTGTCGTTGTTTTCTAAAATCCATGTGTTTACCAAGTCTTCAACTTGGTTGATTTGGTCCACAGTCACGGGTTCGAAATGAGAAAAATCAAATCGTAACCGATCAACGGCAACCAAGGATCCTTTTTGTGTGACATGGCTTCCCAAAACCGTTCGCAAAGCACTATGCAAAAGATGGGTGACCGAGTGATGTCTTTTAATAGCCTCTCGGTTGGCTTTGTTAATTTCTAAGGTACAAGTACTACCAACGGAAAACGTGCCTTTATCGACGTTGACAAAATGCACATGCAGGTCGGCAATCTTTTTGGTGTCAAAGACTTCAGCAAAAGATTTTCCTAAAGAAATGCTGCCGTTGTCACCGATTTGTCCGCCCGACTCACCGTAAAACGGGGTTTGATCAAAAATCAGCGCGCCGCTTTCGCCGGCATTTAGCTGTTTGACTTGGGTGTTGTTTTTTAAAATGGCGACGATTTTTCCTGTGCCTTTTTCTGCTGTTTCACCAACAAATTGAGTGGCACCCAAAAGGTCGCGCAACTCTTTGTACACATCGGCAATATAGCTTAAACCAAGTTCGCTGCTTGAGGCTTTTTCGTGAGCTAGTTTGGCTGCTTCAAAACTTTCCCAATTAATTTGCAGACCTTTTTCTTCTGCTAACACAGTAGTTAGATCGGGAGGGAAACCGTAGGTTTCATGTAAACGAAATACTATAGCGCCGTCGAGTCGGTCGCCTTTTTTAAGGTGACTAGTAACGTCGGCAAAAAGATCCAAGCCTCGATGCAAAGTACGCCTAAAAGCTTCTTCTTCTTGCAAGACAACTTTGGCAATAAGTGCGCGGACTTCTTCAAGCTCGGGGCAAACTTTGGCAAAAAGCTGAACCACATGGTCGCAAATTTCATGAAAAAACGGTTTTTCAAATCCCAGTTTGGCACCGTGACGAATGGCCCTGCGCATAATGCGTCTTAGCACGTAACCGCGGCCTTCATTGCTGGGGAACAGCCCGTCGGCCAATAAGAACACCGTGGCTCTACTATGATCAGCAATCACGCGCATGGAAACATCATCATCGCTATCGCTGGCTTGATAGATTTTTCCAGATTTTTGCGCAGTTGCCTCGACCAATGGTTTCAATAGATCACTTTCGTAATTACTAGAAAGCTGATTAACGACGGTGCAAAGACGTTCTAGGCCCATGCCGGTGTCGACACTGGGGGCAGGTAAAGGAATCAGGGAGCCGTCTGCTTTTTTCTCGTATTGCATGAAGACGAGGTTCCAAACTTCCATGACGCGATCACCTTCGCTGTCATCGCCGCCAAAGTTTGCCACCATGTCGCCGCGCTCATAATGAATTTCGGTGCAGGGGCCACAAGGACCAGTGTCGCCCATGGCCCAAAAATTATCAGCAGCGCCTTTACGGCTAATGGCGTGCGCGGGAACTCCGACGACATCGCGCCAAATACGTTCCGCATCTTCATCGGCAGGCAAATTGCCTTCGCCACCAAAAACCGTGACAGAAAGTCTCGACACATCGAGGCCTAGTTCTTTGGTTAAAAAATCCCAAGCAAAAAGACAGGCGTCTTCTTTGAAGTAATCGCCAAAAGAAAAATTGCCGAGCATCTCAAAAAATGTGTGATGTCTGGCGGTGCGGCCTACATTTTCCAAGTCGTTATGCTTGCCGCCAGCGCGGAGGCATTTTTGGCTGCTGGTAGCTCTTGTGTAGGGTCGGCGCTCTTTTCCGGTAAAAACATCTTTAAATTGGACCATACCGGCATTTACAAAGAGTAAAGAGGGATCGTCCTTGGGAAGCAAAGGCGAGCTGGGCACAATTTTGTGACCCTTGTTCTCAAAAAAGGATAGAAATCTTTTTCTTAATTCAATGCTGCTGGTAGACATGTGACGAGACCTCAAAACACGATTAAGCCCATGGCCTATCAGGGTTCTCTTGAGTTCGCTAGGACCTTTTTTATGCATAGGGGGATGTTTTAGGGTGTTGGCATTTTTTGCTAGCCATGGTAGTTGTCCCTTTTTACCGAAATTTCGAGGTTTTTGAAGATGAAGGCAAATATCCACCCAGAATACAAGTCTGTCACTATAGCATGTGCTTGTGGCGCGAAATATGAAACGCGTTCCACCAAAGCTTATAATGTTGATGTATGCTCAGCATGTCATCCATTTTTTACCGGAAAATCCAAGATAATGGACACAGAAGGCCGTATTGAACGTTTCCGCAAAAAATATCAAAAGAAATAGTCCGTTCGAAAATTCAAGCAAGGGGTACTATGCAATCTCGTCGAATGCGAATTCTGAAAGCGGCTTTGCCATCACTTCTCATTGCTGCGACCAAGCCTATGGTTGGTGGTCAGGCAGTCATCGAGGGCGTGATGATGCGTTCACCCCATAGTTTTTCAGTAGCAGTGCGCCGGCCTGATAAAAGCATTGTGGTGCGCGAACGGGAATGGCTATCTTTTTCGCAGAAGCTTTCTTTTTTGCGTTGGCCGCTTTTTCGTGGCGCAACCATGTTGGTGGAAAGCTTGTACAATGGTATGAGTGCTTTACAGTTTTCCGCTGAACAAGCGATGAATGACGTAGACTCCAAGGCATTATCTACAACTGAAACCAAGGTCGATGGTAAAAAACTCGACATGACATTGCTGGGCACGATGGTTGTGAGCATGGCTTTAGGGGTTTTGCTTTTTAAGGCAGTCCCTCATTTAGCCGCGTTTGCTTTAGGTGAGTTTTTGGGACACGATGGCCACAGCGCTTTACCCATTACCTCTTCGGCATTTCACTTAGTTGATGGCGCCATTAAAATGTCTATTTTTGTGGGATATATTCTTCTTATTTCTAGATTCTCTGACGTGAAGCGCATTTTTATGTATCACGGTGCTGAACATAAATCTGTGCATGCTTTTGAAAAGGGGCTAGATTTAGATGTGGCCAATACTCGCATCCAATCGACAGCTCATCCTCGCTGTGGAACCAGTCTTATTTTGATGGTGATCGCCGTTTCTATTTTAGTATTTGCTGTGGTTTTGCCTTGGATTCCTCCGGTCAGCAGTAACAATATTATCCAAAGTTTATTCACCTTGGCGATTAAACTTCCTTTGATGTTGCCTATTGCTGGTATCGCTTATGAATTTCAACGAGCTGCAGCCAAGTATCCCAATAATGTTTTGGTGAAAATTTTTATTACGCCCGGCATGTTGATGCAACGCTTAACCACGACAGAACCAACCGATGATCAGTTGGAAGTTTCTTTAACTGCTTTACGCAAAGCTGTGTGGCGAGAAAGCATGGCCCAAGAAGAAAACGCTTCAGAAACGGAAAAAGCCGCGGTGGACGAACTAGAGGTTTATGCTAATTTCGCTGAAGCAAAAGCAGCAATTGCATAAAGAGAGCAGCCATGGCTTTTAGTCAAATCAAAAATGGGAGTTCTATTTTGCTAGAAAATCAGGTGGCTGATGCGGGAGCTCTGGATAGTTTACCTGTTTTTCAAGGCGCTTTAGAGCAGTATGCTTCGCCGCATTGGGCTGATTTGCTTTATCCGGCGTTTGCTTTTTTGATGGTTATTATTGTCCCGTCGCTGATAGCCGTGTGGGTGATTTATAAAACCCTGCGTGAAAAAAACAGCCACGACGACGAGTTAAAAAATTTGCTTTAGGTGTTGATATGTTTGACAAACTTGATGCGCTGGTCAGGCGGCATGAAAGTCTGACTGAGCAGCTTTCATTTCCTGGTATTAAACCAGGCGATCTACAAAAGTTTAATAAAGAGCGTGTTCAATTAGAGCCCATCGTTGATGCCTATACCCGTTTACTATCACTCAGAGTTGAGCGTGACGATAATTGGCAGTTACTGCAAGACAAAGATCCCGAGATGCGGGAAATGGCCAAAGAAGAGGTGGGTAGGCTTGATAAATCCATCGTTGAGCTAGAAGAACAATTAAAAATTTTATTGCTGCCCAAAGATCCCAATGATCAAAAAAACGTGATTGTGGAAATAAGAGCAGGTACCGGTGGCGACGAGGCTGGTTTATTTGCAGGTGAGCTTTTTCAAATGTATGTACGCTTTGCCGAGCGCATGCGCTGGAAAGTAGAAATTTTAAGTTCTTCTGAAGGCTCCAAGGGCGGCTTTAAAGAAGTTGTTATGACTGTGAGTGGTGATCAAATTTATTCTTGGCTTAAATTTGAAGCAGGTGTTCATCGTGTGCAGCGTGTTCCGGAAACTGAAACGCAGGGCAGGGTGCATACCTCCGCTTGCACTGTAGCGATTTTACCGGAAGCCGAAGAAGTCGATATACATATCGAAGAAAAAGATTTGCGTGTCGATGTTTTTCGCTCAGGCGGTCCAGGCGGGCAGTCTGTCAATACCACCGACTCTGCGGTGCGTATTACCCACATGCCTTCTGGTGTGGTTGTTCAGTGTCAAGACGAGAAAAGCCAAATTAAAAATCGCGCCAAAGCGATGAAAGTTTTAAGAGCCAGGCTTTACGACGCTAAACAGGCTGAACTCGATAAAGAACGCGCTGAAGAGCGCAAATCAATGGTGAAAAGTGGCGATCGCTCTGATAAGATACGAACCTATAATTTCCCTCAAGATAGGTGTACAGATCATCGTGTCGGCGTGACTGTCCATAATTTGCCTAAACTGTTTGCGGGTGATTTAGAAGGATTGCTCTCCGAAGTCAGAGCTCATTTTCAGGCTGAGCAACTGAAAAATCAATCGAAATAATACCAATAAACCGACGCGGCTACACTTATTAGTTGCACGCCGGCCTTTATATTTTATTTTATTTACTGATGAACGATCCTCGTCCAGTAATGATTACTAGAGAACATAGATGAACAATTTAAAACCATTAATATTTACATTTGTTTTAGGGATTTCTGGAATTATGACTTCCAACGCTCTCGCTTTTCAGATCTCCTCGCAGGAGCTAAATGCGTTAAGCGCAGATCCAAAGAGCGCTGAAGAATTTCTGGAAGCATTGACGAAAGCACCAGAGGTTTTGGTTGTAGAAGGGGAGTCAGCTTCACCTCTTTTAAATTTTATTTTGGGAGATAGCTATTCACAGACGGATGCATCTAAGCAGTTTCGCTCGCAATTAATAAAAAGACTTATAAAAACCAGAAGCCAATTATTATTGAGCAGGGGCAGAGATGGGCAAGGTAGAACAACGCTGATGTTAGCTGCTGGTAATGGTAACTATAAGCATCTTTTTTATTACCTGTTCCGTCACAGGGCAGAAGACTCTTTGTCTGAAAGTGATTTGAATGGAAATACTGTATTTCATTTTGCAGCAGGCGCTGGTTTTGCTGATGCCATTTTTGAGATTATCGCAGCACTCGATGATGGACACGTGCTTATCAATACGCAAAATACTCAAGGTCAGACGCCCTTGATGCTTGCTGTACTGGCTGGGTCTTTGGATAGTGTTGAGTACTTATTAACGCATGGCGCGCAAAATACTATTAATACCGTAAATCTCTTTGGGCAAACGGCGCTTGCTCTAGCTGTGACGCAGCAAAATCAAACAATGATTGCGCTATTGCAAGAGTATGATGCTCAAGCTGACCCAGATGTTGGTCTTCCAGCGCAAGAAAGCGAGGAGTCCGGTCCGGCCATGATGGACATACAGCCACCCGTGATGCTTTGGGAATCACCACCAAGAAAGCTGCTTTCTGTGCTAAGGCCGTCAGCGCGAAGGCCACCGCCACTAAATCTGGAGGGTAGTAATAGGGCTACCAGTGTTGCTAAATGTCTTTTTTTGCCACTGTGACAGAGTCGGGGCGGTAATTTTAAACACCCACTACGAAGGTTTGAGTTCGACTTCAAGCTTAAATGGTGCGGCGAGGGAGATTCGAACTCCCACAGCTTTTGGCCACTACCACCTCAAGGTAGCGTGTCTACCGTTCCACCACCGCCGCACATACGACTTAATCTCGCAGTCTTCATGTAACAGTGCGCCGATTTGGTCAAGCGGGAATTCTTTTAAATCTAAAGCAGGTCCGGTAAATACTCTCTGATTTCTTCGGCATTTTTTTCGGTTAGATCTTTATCGATGCTCTGGACAATTGCTTTTTGCGTTTTCTCTTCTAAGTCGTTACGCATTAATCCTAAAAATGCTGGACTGGCAATCAGATAAAGTTTTTCAAACAGCTGGCAGCGATGTGCATGATCAAGATGCTTTGATAATTGAGCAGCAAAGTGCTGTGCCTCATTTTTTTGTGGATCCAGAGTTTCCATAGCGCTGCGTCTTGAGCCTGTGCTAGAAAATTCTCTCCCTGGTCTATCGGAAACCAGATCATGGCCGTGGACTCTGGTCTGCGGGTGATCTAAAGCCTCAAGCTCAATTAATAATTTGTGAGATTTCTGTGCTTCTAAAATACGTGCCCGCGAGCCATTGGCAACGACTACCCAGATTTTATGATTCATAAATACTCCTCTATTCAAGATATTAACTAAATTTCTGCCAGATAGCCATAGCCAGCGTCAATTCTCGTAAGTTAGCGTGTTGGTTTTTTTGAAATTCAGAAGTTTGGCCTAGCCAATGAATTTCTCCTTGTTTCAGTAAAGCAATTTGACTGGAAATATGACACGCCTCGAAGGGATCATGGGTAATGTGCAGCATGGCAAATCCATGTTTTTGTTGGGAGGTTTTTAAAAGCTGGACCATGACAATTTTTTGCTCTAGGTCTAGAGAAGAAAAGGGCTCATCGAGCAAAAGTGCCTTGGGCTTGGTTAATAATGCGCGAGCCAAAGCGAGCCTTTGCTTTTCTCCACCTGACAGATTTTTAGGCAAGGCTTGTACTTTGTGGGACAAGCCAACTTCTGCTAAAATCTCGTCTTTGAGCGACTGCAAATTTGAGGTAAAACTAGGCTTGGAGACATGCAAGGCAAAATTTAAATGCGCATCAACAGTCATGTGTGGCCATAAGGCAATATCTTGAAATAACATGACGCATTTACGTTTATGGGGCGGTGTAAAGATGCCGTGGCTGTCTTGCATGCATCGGTCTTGCAGATAGATGCGGCCTGCTTGGATGTTTGGGATAAACCCTGCCAGGGCTCTTAGTAAGGTGGTTTTGCCGCTGCCTGACGGTCCTAAAATCGATAGACTTTGCCCATGCTCTACACAAAGAGAAATATTTTTTAAAATGTTTCTGTCTTCAAGTTGAACACAGATCTGCTCAGCAGTGATCATGTGTAGGGTTTTAATCCCCCTTAGAAAAATGTGGTAGGGGAATTTTTTAAAAAAAAGATAGGCACTTGACTGCAGGGTTTACCCACGTTATCAAGCCTAATACTATGTGCCGGAGTGGTGGAACTGGTAGACGCGCTGGACTCAAAATCCAGTAGGGGCAACTCTGTGTCGGTTCGATTCCGACCTCCGGCACCATGATTGTCTTGGAGTGAACGTGGAAGTGCATGTGCAAGTCGTCTTGGCTGCGTTTACTTTAGGATTTTTATTGGGAATGGCAATTCTATACTATTTCCTGCAAAAAGAAAATGAAAAAAACCGCCTCTTATTTGAAACTAATTCTGCTTTGCGCGCAGATTTAGCCAGTAGCAAAAGCGTATTAGAGCAAACGCGTATTTATACCGATGCTCGCATTAAAGAATTAAGTGAGTCTCATGTATTCTTAAGTAATTCTTTTTCAAGTATTTCTGCGCAAGCCTTAAAACAAAACAATGAATCTTTCATGGATTTTGCCAAAGCCACTTTTGAAAAATGGCAGTCTGCTTCTCACGAAGATCTAATAAAAAAGCAAGTTGAAATCAAAAGTATTACTGAGCCCTTAAAAGAATCTTTAGAGAAAGTTGATGGTAAAATTCGCGAACTCGAAGCGAGTCGTGAAGGGGCTTATCAGTCTTTGCATCAACAGATTCATTCGATGATTGAATCGCAAAATCAGCTCCGCGTGGAAACAGAAAATTTGTCGCGCATCCTTCATGCACCGGCAGCCAGAGGGCGATGGGGTGAAATCCAATTGCGTCGTGTCGTGGAATTGGCAGGTATGTTAGCACATTGTGATTTTGAAGAGCAAGTTACGGTGAATACAGAGGAAAAACAAGGTATTCGTCCTGATTTAATTGTGCGCTTGCCGGGTAAGAAGTGCATTGTGGTCGACGCCAAAGTTCCCTTAAGTGCTTATTTGCAAGCCATTGAGTGTAAAGATGAAACGCTCAGGCAGTCGTTGTTGATGGAGCATGCCGAACAAGTGAAGCGTCACATTAATCAGCTCGCTAAAAAATCGTATTGGCAGCATTTTAATCCTTCGCCAGAATTTGTAGTTTTATTTTTGCCTGGCGAAATTTTCTTTAGTGCAGCTTTGGCTAGCAAACCTGAATTAATTGAATGGGGCGTCGAGCAAGGAATTATTATTGCCACACCAACGACCCTGATCGCGCTGCTTCGTGCCGTTGCTTATGGGTGGCGCAATGAAACTTTGGCAGATAATGCACTTAAAATTAGTCAGTTGGCGCGGCAATTATGTGAGCGTATTGAAAAAGTTTCAGATCACTTCAATAAGCTTGGTCGTAATTTAAAAACGTCGGTAGATGCTTACAATCAGACGCTCGGTTCATTGGAAACACGGGTTTTTTCGACGGCTCGCAAGCTAAATGATCTTGGCGCGCACGCCACTTTGGAAGTCAAGATGCTAGAGCCTATCGAGAAAGTGCCACGCACTTTTATTGTTGCTACTTTACCCAATGATGAAGTCGGAATTTAAGAAAAATGCTGTTAGACCAAACACTCGACGAAATTTTGCCGACTGATTTTTGGACTTTAACACACTCACAGATCTTAGAGAAATGCACAGATCTAATTTCTTATTACCTGAAGATGCTATGTCAGCACTGCGATAGGCGTTTATTTTTGCCTGCTCAAAGAAGCTTAATGGTTTTTAGATCTTTGGGTCAGCAGCCGATAAGCGACATCGATGATTTTCGCCATGCTCTGCTTTATTCCGATGAGAAGTTGGGAGAAGAGTGGGGCGGCTTTTCCAATCTTTTTGAATCCTTGCTTGTTACTGGTGAAATTGATTTGATATCAGAAGACGAGAATGTCGATACCGAACGTTTGGCTATAACGGTTGAGAAGTTAACAATTTTGCATGAGATAGCGGATTCCTTTTCTGTGAATTCAGATACCGCCGCAGGTTGCATTATTTTAGAAGATATCTACGAAATGTTGAAAGACTGGTGTGATCATCAACCCGAATTAATGAAAAAATGGCAAGACGTTCTTGATGATTGGGTTTTGCAAAGCACATGTACGCCATTGCTTAGAGATTTGTGGCGCTTGCGTCATTTCATCAAAGAAGTGTCGCCCCAAGTGCTGCATCAATTAGAAGAAATAAATCTTGCGCGCGCTTTTTGTTTATGGTTTTTGTCGCATCGTTTAGCTGAACAAAAAAGCATCGAAGGTTTTACTCACAGATTGCTGGATACGTTATTGGCGCGTGCCCAGCTTGCGCCCTTATCTGTTTTTGAAAGTGCTGGTCTTCTCCCTTGAGAATGACTTCGTTATGGCATATAAACCCTTAGGTATGAACACATCAAAACAAATCAGCCTTGAGCAAATCATTAAATGCTATCGTTTGGCCTATACCGCAAGGCAAATAGATGATCAGGCTGGGCGTTATATTCGCCGCGGCATGGGTTGGTCTTATCATGCGCGTTGTGGTGGTCATGAAGGTATCCAAATTGCTTTGGGTAGTCATTTTAGACCTAAAAAAGATTTTTTATTTCCCTATTATCGAGATACTGCCACGGTATTGGCCGCGGGCATGACGCCCTATGAACTAATGCTTAACGGCCTTTCTAAAGCCGATGATCCCGGTTCCGCGGGGCGTCACATGTCCAATCATTTTGCCAAACCGGAAATTGGCATTCAAAATGTTTCGTCCTGCACTGGCAACCATGCCTTGCATGCTGTTGGTGTTGCCAGGGCCATCAAATATTATGGCAGCGGCGGCATTGCGTTTTCTTCTCAAGGTGATTCTTCGCTTTCCGAAGGTTATTGCTATGAGGCGATTAACGGGGCCAGTCGAGAAAAACTGCCGGTTATTTTTGTTATTCAAAATAATGGTTATGGTATTTCTGTTCCTCTGTCGGAACAAACTGCCAATACCTGTGTGGCTGATAATTTTGCTGGCATTAAACATTTGCATATTATTCGAGTCGACGGGACTGATTTCTTGGCGAGTTTTCAGGCTATGAGTGAAGCAGTTGATTATGTGAATTCAGGCCAAGGGCCGGCCATGGTCCATGCCCAATGTGTGCGCATGGGCGCGCATTCTAATTCAGATGCCCAAGAGCTCTATCGAGAGAAAGCAGAAATTCTAAAGGCTCAGGAAATTGATCCGGTGCTGCGTTTGCGTGGCTATATTTTAGAAAAGACCATATTGACTGAAGCCGACTTGGCCAAATTAGAAAAAGAAGTCGATGCTGAATTGCAAGAAGCTGGCCAAAAAGCAGAAGCGGCGGCGATTCCATTAGCGACAAGTGTCATGCAATTTGTGGAAGCACCTCGCTATGAGCCAGTACTGATGGTGGAGCCAGAAAATTATCCGGAAGCCGAAAAAACTGAAAAGCTGCGCGAGGCCATTAATAGAACTTTAAAAGAAGAGTTCGAGAAAAATCCCGACACTTTTTTGTGGGGGCAGGATGTCGCTTCTAAAGAAAAAGGCGGGGTTTTTAATTTAACCAAAGGGATGCTTGCGCAATTTGGCAATAAACGTGTGTTTAATGCGCCCATTGCTGAGGATTTTATCGTTGGTACTGCCAATGGCATGTGCCGTTTTGATAAAAAAATTCATGTTGTCATCGAGGCTGCGCAATTCGCTGATTATGTTTGGCCTGCCATGGAACAGATTGTGGAAATGAGCCACGATTATTGGCGAAGTTTTGGGCAGTTTTCTCCCAACGTAGTCTTCAGATTGGCTTCGGGTGGTTACATTCAGGGTGGACTTTATCATTCGCAAAATGTTGAGGCGATCATGAGTCACCTTCCTGGAGTTCGCGTGGTTTATCCGGCTTTTGCCGACGATGCCGCAGGATTATTGCGAACAGCGATTCGTTCACAAGGAATGACCTTTTTTCTAGAGCCCAAATATCTATACAACCGCGCTGAAGCACGAGCACCTAATCTTGGTAGTGAACACGCGGTGCCCTTTGGAAAAGGCCGTGTGCGTCATTCTGGAACGGATTTAAGCATTATTACTTATGGCAATACGGTGTGGATGGCCTTGCAGGTGGCCCAAAAATTAAAAGCGCAAGGCCACAGCATTGAAGTGTTTGATTTGCGATCAATAAAGCCGCTGGATGAAGAGGGCATTTGTCAAACTGTGCGGCGCACTGGAAAAATACTGGTTGTGCACGAGGACCATCGCTTTAATGGTGTTGGCAGTGAGGTGAGTAGTATTATTATGGAACGCTGTTTTGCCGATTTAGATGCACCGGTGATGCGCGTGGCTGCTCTGGATATACCAGTTGGTTTTGCCAAGGTCCTCGAGACTGCTATTCTGCCGCAAGTAGATACTATTGAAAATGCTGTCAAAGAATTGCTGGCTTTTTGATTTTGTCACGGACAGGTTGACGGTACAGTTACTTGCGTGCATGGTTTTTTTTCAAAGATGGAAAAGTAATGAAAAATAATCTTAAGAAAAATAAACTCATTATTTCGGGTGTTGACTTATTAAAGCCAGGACTGCGCAAAAAAGTGCTTCGTCTTATCAAGAAAGTTTATGTGGCAGCCGATTTGCCCGACATGTTTTTGTCGCTTCATTTTACTAGCGATGAAGAAATTAAAGCGCTTAACTTGCAATGGCGAGGTAAGAACAAAGCTACCGATGTTCTGTCTTTTGCAGCACAAGCAGGCGAGGAGATGCCTGGTTTTGATTTTGTGCTTGGTGATGTTGTGATCTCTGTGGAGAAGGCGAAAAGCCAAGCAAAACAGTTGGGCCATAAAACCCATCAGGAAATTGCCGTGCTTTTTGCTCATGGTATTATGCATTTGTTAGGTCTTGATCATGAACGCGACGCTGAAAGTGCCATCAGGCAAGTTGAATGTGAAATGGCATTGCTAGATCGAGCAGATATATCGCCACTGTTGGCTTTGACGAGACGAGAGCTTTATGTCTAACGATCCACTGCAGATACTGCAAAACTATGTGCAATCGGTGGGGCTAAAAACAACGAAACAAAGAGAGCTAATTGCCAAAGTATTCTTTGCGCAAAATGCACATTTGAAGGCCGAAGAAGTTTTAGAACACGTTCGTAAAAGCGATCAAAAAATAAGTTTGGCGACAGTTTATCGAACACTGAAATTGTTGCAAGTTTGTGGTTTGGCGAAATCACATGATTTTGGCGATGGACATGCTCGTTTTGAGCCAACCACGGATCAAGACGCTCATCATGATCATTTTATTTGTACGGCCTGCGGGAAAATAACTGAATTTTTTAGTGAGCAGATTGAGCAATTGCAAAATGATATTGCGGATGCTCACGATTTCCAGGTTAATTATCATCGTATGGAACTCTACGGATTTTGCTCTGATTGTAAAAAAAATAAGTAATTAGCACGTAAATAAATTTTCTTTTTTGTAAGCGCAGGCAACTTTAAACGGACATCGCGCGCAAGGAATAAAGAGGATTGGCGCTTGTTTCATAGCGTAACGGATTTGTGCGTAAAAGCCCAAAGTAAAAAAACACAAATTTTTTTGGAGTTTTTTATGTATCAGAAATGGATATTTTTTTTCGCTAATATGACGTGTTCTTTGAGTGCGCTTGCGTTGGTTTGCCCTGATGTTTTTGAGAATAATAAAAATAATTTTACATTGTCGTATGAACGTCGCTGCAGCAATTCAAAATGGAAGAATTCTTTTAGAGACGAGTCTTTTAGAGGTGAAGTTAAAATTTTGAGTCGCCATGGCGACATGCTTGGCTCTTATCGTTTAACTTGTCCCGCTTGGAAAGATAATATCAACTTAATCCTGCAAGGTGGGCATCCTGAAATATCTGCAAGAACAATGGTTGTGTCGAATGGTGGAGCTACGCAGATTTATTTAATGGATTGTAATGGCAACGTTATTTTTTTCATCAATATGGGCACAGATAAAATCGGTCTTCAAAACAGCGTTGTATATGCCTATTTGACGGTATTTCAGCCGTTGGGCGCCGCTGCGGTTGCTTATATTTCCAAATATGATTACGATGCCGGGCAATTGACTGTTCGCGATAGCAATGGTGATGCCAAGATTTTGGTGACACCTTTACAAGCAAGTGATGGGAATTGTGATTATACGCAATGGCAGGTGCAAACTTTAGATGCAAAAGATGTTAGTTTGGCGTCTGATCCTAAAGTAGTATCATTGATTTTGTCTTACCTGACGCTATCGCAAGACTCTTTTAATAGCTGCACTGAGCTTGCTTGGGAACCATTTGGGCTGACGATGGTTATTCCGGCATTTCTGGTGACTGCCCTTGGAATTTATAAGTGGATAAAATGGAGGCGAAATGCCCCCATGAGGCATGGCTACATCGGGATTAATAATGGCGATGTCGTATAAGTATTATGGTAGAATCGAAGATGCCTTAATTTGCTTAGCGCGATTCCGTCGTTGTTGTATTTCATAAGTGGCAATTACCGGAATATAAAAGCACACATCGCCGACGATTTTTCCAACCAAAACACCAATTTCGGGTCCCAACAGGTTGGCACCTAGCACCAGGCAAAGTGGGCGCAAGAAAAAGCTGTCTAGGACTTCTGCGGGCCCAAATTCTGCGAGCATATCGGTTAGCATTTTAGTTTTATTTTTATGGTTATGTTTGTCTTTGAGGCGTTGATAGAAAATGACACTGTAAAAACCGACGTTCTCGGCCATAGCCCCTATGAAGCCAGCGGCTAAAACGAAGCTGGAAAAATGTTCCACGGTAAAAAAAGCAATATAAACCGCGATAGTGCCGCTAATTTCGGCAGGGCCATAGCGTTTAATCCAGTGTAAAAATTTGGTTTTGCTAAACATAAAAATCACCCATTTGTCGTATTGATTAGTTCGCAAGCATAATGATTGGAAATGAACCCGTCAACCGGGGCTGAATCAACGCGATTTTACAAATACGTTCGCAAGAATTCGCGATTGAGTTCGGTGATGACCCGGGTGCTAATTTGTTTGGGGCAGACGGCTTCACATTCTTGGGTGTTGGTGCAGCTACCAAAGCCTTCTTCATCCATTTTCATGACCATAGCTTGTACGCGAAACTTGTGTTCGGGTTGTCCTTGGGGTAGGTGCGCGTATTGTGACACTTTGGCTCCGACAAAGAGCATGGCAGAGGCGTTTTTGCAGGCAGCTACGCAGGCGCCGCAGCCAATGCAGGCGGCAGCATCGAAAGCTAAGTCTGCATATGTTTTAGAGATAAGAACGGTGTTGGCATCGGGTGCTGAACCGGTGTTAACGGAAACGAATCCGCCGGCTTGCATGATGCGGTCGAAGGCGCTGCGATCTGCAACGAGATCTTTGATGGGAGCGAATGCTTTGGCGCGCCAGGGCTCAACCACAATGGTTTCGCCGTCGTTAAAGTGGCGCATATGCAACTGGCAGGCGGTTGTGCCGCGCTCTGGTCCATGGGCCACACCATTAATCACCAATGCGCAGGCACCGCAAATACCTTCGCGGCAATCTGATTCAAATGCGATGGGGTCTTGATTGTTGCTGATTAAATCTTCGTTGACGACATCGAGCATCTCTAAAAAAGACATGTCGGGAGAGATGTTTTTTGCTTGATAGGAAACAAAATATCCTTTGGCGTGGGGATTCTTTTGACGCCAGACGCGTAACTCTAGGTTCATGCTCATTGGTAACTCCGTTGTGCCAGCGCGATGTTTTCAAATTGCAGTGGTTCTTTGTGGAGCTCTGGTTTTTGCGACGCTCCTTGGTATTGCCAAGCTGCGACGTAACAAAATTCATCGTCGTTACGTTTTGCTTCTCCGTCTTCTGTCTGAAATTCTTCGCGAAAATGACCGCCGCAACTCTCACGCCTTTGCAGGGCATCATGGCATAAAAGTTCGGCAAATTCTAAAAAGTCAGCAACGCGCAAGGCTTTTTCTAAAACAGGATTCATTTCTAAATCAGTGCCGGTGACCCTAACATCTTTCCAGAATTGGTCTCGTAATTGCGGAATTTGCGCCAAAGCATTTTGCAGGCTTTTTTCCGTTCTGGTCATACCGCAATCGTTCCACATAATTTTCCCCAGTTCGCGATGGAAAAAATCGGGAGAGTGCCTTCCTTGGATAGACATGAGACGGTGAACGTAGTCAGCGGCATCAATGGCGGTTTGTTTGCATTTTGAGTCGTTATCTTTGATGCTATTTGGTTTGATTTGGTTCAAATAACCAGAAATGGTGTTGGGCAGTACAAAATAGCCATCGGCTAATCCTTGCATCAAGGCACTGGCGCCGAGGCGATTGGCGCCGTGATCGGAAAAGTTAGCCTCGCCTAAAACAAAAAGTCCGGGAATGGTGCTCATCAATTCGTAATCAACCCACAATCCGCCCATAGTGTAATGGGAAGCAGGGTAGATGCGCATCGGTACTTCAAAGGGATCTTCCGCAGTGATTTTCTGATACATGTGAAAAAGATTGCTGTATCTGGCGAAAATAACATCTTTGCCTAATCTTGTAATGGCATCGCTAAAATCCAAGAAAACACCTCGTCCACCTGGGCCAACGCCTCTACCTTCGTCACAGACAAGCTTTGCTGCACGCGAGGCAATATCTCGAGGCGCCAGATTGCCATAGCTTGGGTATTTTCTCTCCAAATAATAATCACGTTCGGCTTCAGGGATTTGCTGCGGGGATCTTTTGTCGTCTTTTTGTTTAGGAACCCAGACCCGCCCATCGTTACGCAGCGATTCTGACATGAGTGTCAGCTTGGACTGATGATTTCCGTGTTGAGGAATACAGGTGGGGTGAATCTGCGTGTAGCAAGGATTGGCAAACAGTGCGCCCTGCTTAAAAGCGCGATAGGTCGCTGTGACGTTGCATCCGACGGCATTGGTGGACAAGTAGAAAACCGGGCCGTATCCGCCTGTGGCTAAAACCACTGCGTCACCAGTATGAGCCGTCATTACGCCGGTGACCAAGTTGCGTACTACAATTCCTTTAGCGTGACCATCGACCATGATGAGATCTTGCATTTCGCTACGCGGATGACTTTTGACATTGCCGGCGGCGATTTGCCTATTGAGAGCACCATAAGCGCCGAGCATAAGTTGCTGACCGGTTTGTCCTCGTGCATAGAAAGTCCGCGAAACCAGTGAGCCACCAAAGGATCGATTATCGAGCAGACCACCGTATTCGCGGGCAAAAGGAACGCCTTGTGCCACGCACTGATCAATGATGTTGCCGCTCAGTTGTGCCAAGCGGTAAACATTGGCTTCACGCGCGCGAAAATCGCCACCTTTAATGGTGTCATAAAATAGACGATGCACACTGTCGCCGTCATTACGATAATTTTTGGCAGCATTAATGCCGCCTTGTGCGGCAATGCTGTGAGCGCGTCTAGGACTGTCTTGAAAGCAAAAAGTGGAAACGCGAAATCCAAGTTCACCCAAAGAGGCGGCTGCCGAAGCACCAGCTAAACCGGTGCCGACGACGATGATGTGGTACTTTCGTTTGTTAGCAGGATTGATGGGTTTGCTGGCGTTCTTATAGTTATTCCATTTGTCAGGCAAAGGTCCCGAGGGAATTTTGGCGTCTAAAATCATTTTATAGCTCCGTTGGTATGATGCCGAGCCATACCGATGCGGGAATGGAAATATACAGTATCGCTATCAAAAGCGCAAAGCAGACACCAAAACGTCGCAAAAAAACAGCGCATCGACCATGGGCGCTGAGGCCAAGAGTTTGTGCTGAACTGGAAAAACCATGACTTATATGCAGGCACAATAAAATTTGTGCCACGATATAAAAACTGCATATATAAATATTCTGAAATCCCAAAACCGTCATGTTGTAAACATCATGTCGGCCTTGAGCATCGATGAGATTAGCCTGTTCAGGACTGATCCAGCCCAAGGTGAGATGGGCCAAGTGAAAAAGCACAAAAGCCAACACTACCAAGCCGCTGAGTAGCATGGTTCTCGAGGCCAGAGTAGATCGCACTGGTTGATTTTGTCCATAAGCAATTGGTCTGGCTGCACGATTTTTAATCGTTAGCTGGATAGAAGTGTATATGTGTAACACAAAAGCCGCAATCAGAGCGATGCGCATGCTCCATAGTAACTTTGGAAAACTTTTTAATAATACAGCATAAGTGTTAACGGCATCCTGACCAGCAAACATTTGCAGATTCCCGCATAAATGCACGACGAGAAAAAATATTAGAAACAATCCGGTGGTAGCCATGAGGGTCTTGCTACCAATTGAGGAAGAGGAGAAGTTGTTATGCTTGGTCATGATCATTATCCGAGTTGTTTCATCTCTTCGATTACTTTTTTGACCGACGCGATAGATTTATCGAAAGCGGCTTGTTCATTGGAATTTAGTTTCAGTTCCAATATTTTTTCCACGCCATTTTTTCCAATGACAACAGGGACGCCGATAAATAAGCCGTTCACGTTGTATTCTCCCTCGAGATAGGCTGCGCAAGGCAAAATGCGCTTTTGATCAAAGAGGTAACTTTTTGCCATTTCAATAGCAGAAAATGCCGGCGCATAAAAGGCCGAACCATTGCCCAATAGCTCGACAATCTCGCCGCCACCTTTGCGGGTGCGCGCGACAATTTCGTCTAAGCGTTCGGCTTTTAAAAGGCCCATCTCTATTAAGGTGGGTAATGGAATGCCGCCCACAGTGGAAAATCGTGTCAGTGGCACCATTTCGTCGCCGTGTCCGCCCAGAACAAATGCATGAATGTCTTCGCGGCTGACTTGTAATTCCCAAGCGAGAAAGGTGCGAAAACGCGCAGAGTCCAAAATGCCAGCCATGCCCGCGACCATATTTTTAGCAAATCCAGAAAATTGGTGAAAGGCATAAACCATGACATCAAGTGGATTGGTGACCACTATCACGAAGGCGTTGGGGGCAAATTCTTTGATGCCTAAGGCTACTTGTTTCATGACGTCGAGATTTTTTTGCAATAGATCTTCGCGGCTCATGCCTGGTTTGCGGGGAAAACCAGCCGTGACAATGCAGACATCAGCACTAGCAATGTCTTGATAGGAATCTGTTCCGACCAGTTGTGTGTCGTTATCAAAAAGCGATGCCATTTGATTTAAGTCCAGCGCCTTTCCTTGTGCTGATCCTTTAAAAACATCAAATAAAACAACATCTCCTAATTGGTTTTGAGTGGCAAGCAGAGCCAGTGTTCCGCCAATTTGGCCTGCACCAATTAGGGCAATTTTATATCGAGACATGAGTTTAAACTCCTTAGATTCCAAACAGTTAAACAACGTGTGAACACAAACATAAACTGGGGACTATTGCAAGCACGGTTGGGGTTTTTAAATCAGGAGTTTATTACCATGGCAGAAATTTTAAGCGATTTAAGTACAAGGGACGTGAAGGCACAAAAAGTAGAAGGCTTAAGCCGAGAGGTTCTTGGAAAAAGCTATGTGACTTTCCAAACCAAACAATTTTTTTTAGATGAAGACTTTGACGGGGGGCACGCCAAGGTCAGAGCTAATTTACATCAGCATACCGACGAGCAAACTACCCAGATGGATATCGAAGGGCAAGGCGTTGGCCTGGTTGATGCGTTATTTGATGGTATGCTCAAAAGTTTTGCGCGCGAGTATTCTTCGCTTTCTAGCATCGCCATTGTTGATTTTAATATTCATATCAAAGTGAAAAATTCGTACGGGCGCAGAAGTGACGCAATGGCTATTGCCGTGTTGACTATCAGAAATTCTGAAGACAATGAATACGCTTTTTCTCACAGCACACCTTCGGTTAGTCAATCGAGTGTGGCAGTTGTGCAAGATGCTGTAAAATTTTTTGTCAACAGCGAGCGCGCCTATATTCAACTTTATGTTGCCTTAGAAGATGCCAAAAAACGTGGACGTTTTGATTTGGTAGAGCGTTATCAAAATCAGATGGCCACTTTGGTACAGGCCACCTGCTATCGAAAAATTGCAGAGCAAATGGCGGCAGACAAAAAGTAGGGCAAAGGCCCCTTGCCTCTTATGGTGATTGGGGTAGAGGACCCACCATGATGAAAGAACGTTCATACGAAGGCATTTCTTTAGGCTTAACCTTTGATGATGTTTCTTTGGTGCCAGCCTATTCGGAAATATTGCCTGCCGAAGTCGATATTGTATCTTCTTTAAGCCCAGATATTTTGCTTAAAAGCCCTTTGCTCTCTGCTGCCATGGACACAGTTACAGAAAGTGCTACCGCGGTCACCATGGCACATATGGGTGGTTTGGGCGTCATTCACAAGAACATATCTATTGCCAAACAAGCCGAAGAAGTTGTTTTAGTGAAGCGCTTTGAGGCTGGCGTCGTGTCTCATCCATTGACCATTGGTCCGGACACCACTGTTGCTGAAGTGATGCAGTTGATGAAAAATCATCATGTGAGTGGTTTTCCTGTGACCAATAACGGGAAACTATGCGGCATTGTGACCAAAAGAGATTTACGTTTTACTGAAGAAACCCGCGTCGCTGTTTCCTCAGTAATGACTAAGAATGTGGTGTCGGCAAAAGAGGGGACATCTGCCGAAGTTTGTCGGGCTTTGATGCAAGAGCATCGTATTGAAAAATTGCCCTTGGTCGATCATGAAGGCATGTTAACGGGATTGGTCACGATTAAAGACCTGCAAACTGTTTTGGCGTTTCCCAATGCTGTGCGTGACGGTCGTGGTCGACTTTTGTGTGCAGCTGCGCTGGGGGTCGGTCAAGATTTAGAGGCGCGCGCCCATGCTTTAGTTGCTGCAGGTGTAGATGTCTTGGTTGTGGATTCGGCTCATGGTCATAGTCTTGCGGTGATTAATAGTGTTAAAAAATTGCGCCATTGGTTTCCAGATATGAGCATTGTGGCTGGCAATATTGTAACTAGTGAAGGCGCTTTGGCTTTGGCTGATGCCGGCGTCAATGCCGTCAAAGTGGGAATCGGTCCTGGATCGATTTGCACGACGCGTATTGTTGCAGGTGTGGGCGTACCGCAAATAAGCGCCATCATGGATGTAGCCAAGGTGGCCAAACGCAAAGGGATTGCACTCATTTCCGATGGCGGCATTAAATATTCTGGCGATATCGTCAAGGCTTTGGCGGCTGGTGCCAACTTAATTATGATTGGTTCCTTGTTGGCAGGAACCGATGAAGCACCCGGCGAACAAATCCTTTATCAAGGACGTACCTTCAAAGTTTATCGCGGCATGGGCAGTCTGGGAGCCATGGCTGAGGGCAGCAAAGATCGTTACGGTCAGGCTGATGTGACGGAATCTGGCAAATTTGTTCCCGAAGGTATAGAAGGAAGGATTCCTTATCGAGGACCGCTCTCTGCAATTGTTTATCAACTCACGGGTGGTTTGCGTTCAGGAATGGGTTATTTGGGAGCAGCCAATATTTCAGAGCTTCAGCAAAAAGCAAAATTTGTGCAAGTCACCAGTTCGGGTCTTCGCGAAAGTCATGTGCATGACGTGATTATCACCAAAGAATCGCCTAATTATTATTCGAAGTCTTGAGGCAAAAGAGCCATGAGTCACTCAATAATTCCCGGATTTTATCGCCTGACTGTTGCACAGCGTCGTCAAGAAATTGGCCAGCGTTTACAAATAGATTCGCAAGCATTTCATGCTTTGTCTTTGCCGAATGGGCTTTCCCTGGAGACGGCGAATGTCATGGTAGAAAATGCCATTGGTGTTTTTGGGTTACCGATTGGCGTTGCTGCTAATTTTATAGTTGATGGCGAGGCTGTTTTAGTGCCGATGGCGATTGAGGAACCAAGTGTTATCGCTGCTGCCAGCCACATGGCTAAAATAGTCGCACTGTCAGGCGGGTTTCACACTAAAGTTGATGAGTCGATCATGATTGGACAGATCCAAATTTTGGATTTGCCAGATATTGATGCTGCCTGTCAGCAAATCAAAGAGCAGCGCGAAGAGTTGCTGCAAATATGCAATGGTTTTTGTGAAAGCATGAAGAAACGTGGCGGCGGCTGCGTCGACGTTATTCCTCGTATTTTACCCGGGATGCTGATTGTACATGTCCATGTGGACTGCTGCGACGCTATGGGTGCTAACACTGTTAATACTATTGTCGAAGGTCTCGCGCCTATTTTGTCGGCCATGGTGCAAGGCCGTGCCGGGTTTCGTATTTTATCTAATTTGGCAGACCTTCGTTTAGCGAGGGCAAATTGTTCGATTCCGTATCGTTTATTGGCGACGGATAAAAATGGCGACGATGGACGTACAGTGGCCAGTCGCATGATTGAAGGTTATCGGTTTGCTTGCTTAGATCCATATCGCGCAGCAACCCATAATAAAGGCATCATGAATGGCGTTGATGCTGTGGCTATCGCGACGGGAAACGACTGGCGTGCATTGGAAGCAGGCGCTCATGCATATGCTTGCCGTACAGGAAAATACAGCAGTCTGACTTCCTACCAACTGAACGATGATTTAGGTGTTATGCATTGTGCCCTTGAATTGCCGATGGCGGTGGGCGTGCTGGGCGGTAGTACGCAGTTGCATCCAACTATTAAAACATCGTTGAAAATATTAGGTGCTTTTGGACAAACTGCAAAAAAACTTTCCGGCTTAATCGCAAGCGTTGGTTTAGCGCAAAATCTTGGTGCGCTTCGAGCGCTTGCCTGTGAAGGTATTCAGCAAGGTCATATGGCCTTGCATGATCGAAAAAATGAGAGCAATCAGGAACAATTTTCATGAGTAACGAGTCATCTGAAAATTTATCTGGAGGGGCGGACGTCGCCTTTAGTTATGCGCCTGGTAAAATTATTTTAAGCGGAGAGCATGCTGTTGTTTATGACTGTCCTGCTATTGCAGCGACGCTTGATCGCGGTGTTCGCATCGCAGTACAATCACGTAAATTACATCAAAAAGGTCCGGTTTTAAAAGCTTCTGGCCTTGGATTCTCTGGTCTAGTGCGTCCGGATCCAGATGGTGAAGGGCCTGAAGTTTTACGTCGCGCCTTGGCCAAGCTTATTGAACTTTACGGTGATCGCATTTGTGATTTGGAATTAATGGCAGACAGCGCCATTCCTGCGGGTCGAGGGCTTGGATCATCGGCTGCGCTTTCCGTAGCCATGGTGCGAGGTCTTCACCGTTTTTTTGAGGAGTCAGTGTCGACCGAACTCGTGGCTGAATTAGCTTTGGCCTTGGAAAAAATTTTTCATGGCAATCCATCGGGAATCGATCACACCGTGATTTCTCAAGGTGGCTTGATTTGGTACAAAAAAGAAAGCAGCTGTTACATTGTCGAAAAAATAATCCCGAAGCGTGCCATGCATTTTGCGGTTGGTTTAACGGGGCCACATGGTGGGACTTTGCAAGCTGTGCAAGCGTTGCGCAGTCGAGCCTCCCGGCATGAAGGGCTTTATCAATATATATTTACCGGAATTTCGCAAATCGCCACTGAAATGCGAGTAGCGATCAGCGAGGGAAAATTAGCGGCGGTTGGCGAATTAATGAACCTCAATCAAGGTTATTTAAATGCTTTGTTGGTCTCCACACCTGAGTTAGAAAAATTGTGCACGCTAGCACGCGAAAAAGGTGCGCTTGGCGCCAAGTTAACTGGAGCTGGCGGCGGCGGTGCAGTGATTGCGTTGGTTGATGATGATGCAAAGCCGATTGTCGATGCTTTTACCAAGGCCGGATATTTGTCGTTTGCAACCAAATGCGAAACGGAATAAAAGCCAATTACACTGCTTTTTAAAGTAAGAGGTTGAAATGCCATATCAGCAGCTTGAAGCTTCACTAAAATCCAAAATTTTTGATCATCAGGGTTGGACCTGTGCACTTTTCAATCCCAATTTGACGCAAAGCTATTATTTGGCTTATGTGGTGCAAATTGATCAGCTACGCTTTATCAGTTTTCTTGGGGATTATTCCTTGCTGCTCGAGCAAGCTAGAATGTCTCCTGAAATTCAGCTGGCTGGTATTATGGCAAATGGAGACAGGATCACTGGCCATGGAACCTTGAGAATTTTAGGCAGATTGAAAGATCTGAAAAATGAAGGCCGCGGATTTGTACTTGCTGCGAATTTACTCATCGCTAATCAAGTGTTTTTAAACGAGGCTGGTGTTTTGGTGGAATTGACCATGCAGAGCATCGAGAATTCCCCATCTTTGTTGTCTTGTGGTTTATCTCTTAAGACTTGAGCAGCAAAATTAGGAAGAGGAAATTTCTGGTGAAATTGTTGTTGTCGCTGTACTCGAGGTAAATAAGCATGAATACTAAAGGAAAAAGACTTGCAAAAAGCCAATTTAAAAATGAAGGTGATGCTAGCAGTTTGATCGATCAGCCCAGTCAAAATATCGAAGGGCATTATTGACAGTAGAAGAATATCTTGCTTTAAGTTGGTTTCTGATAAGTTTTTAGGCGCGTAGCTCAGTGGTAGAGCACTACCTTGACATGGTAGGGGTCGCCGGTTCGAGACCGGCCGTGCCTACCAATAATTTGGTAAAATAACGATGAATAAAATAACAGTGAAACTGCCTGATGGCGCGATGAGAGAATTGCCGCATGGCAGTACTGCTATGGATTTGGCACAAGCGATTTCCCCACAATTTGCCAATCACGTAGTCGTTGCCAAAGTTAACAATCAGGTGGCAGACTTAAGAGATCCCTTGCCAGACGGTGCGAGCGTTGCCCTTTTCAAGGCTGATTCTCCTGAAGGCATCGATGTGCTGCGTCATAGTTGCGAGCATGTTTTGGCGACAGCAGTGTGCCGTTTATTTCCCGGTGCTCAGGTAGCCATGGGTCCCAAGAGCCACGACGATGAATTTTATTATGATTTCGATGTGGGACGGGCTTTTACCCCCGAAGATTTAATCAGCATCGAAAAAGAAATGGCCAAGATTATTGCCGAAAAAACAACTTTCAGCAAAAAGATGGTTTCCAAAGCAGAAGCATTGGAAGTATTTTCTGCTTTAGGGCAAAGATACAAACCAGAAATTCTGGAATGGGTATTGGCTGACGAAGTTAGTATTTACCAAAGCGCAGATTTCGTCGATCTCTGTCGTGGGCCGCATTTGCCTCACGCTGGTTTTATTAAAGCATTTAAATTGCTAAACGTTTCTGGATCCTATTGGCGTGCTGATTCAAACAGAGAAATGCTGCAGCGTATTTCTGGGATTGCATTTGCTTCGCAAAAAGAACTCGACGCATATTTGTACCGCGTAGAAGAAGCAAAAAAACGCGATCACCGTAAACTTGGCCCGATGTTAGATCTTTTTTCTGTGTCAGATCCAAGTATTGGCCCAGGCCTCGTGACTTGGCTGCCCAAAGGTGGTCGTCTGCGCGTTGCCATTGAAGATTTCTCGCGCAAAATGCATTTTGACAATGGTTATGAGATTGTTTTTTCGCCGCATATAGCCAAAAGTGATCTCTGGAAAACGTCTGGGCATTGGGAATTTTATCGCGACAGTATGTTTTCGCCCATGGTTATTGACGAGCAGGAATACGTTTTAAAACCCATGAACTGTCCTTTTCATGCGCTGGCCTATAAAAACCGTCCCCGCAGCTATCGCGATTTGCCTTTGCGTTTTGCGGAACTTGGAACCGTGTATCGTTATGAACTGGCTGGCGTCATGCACGGCCTCATGCGTGTGCGCGGATTTACCCAAGATGACGCCCATTTGTTTTGTCGCTGGGATCAGATCGATAGCGAGATCGATCAAGTGATTGGTTTCGTTTTACAGATGCTCAAAACTTTTGGATTTACCCAGTTTGAAGTCAATCTAGCGACGCGGCCAGAAAAATATGTTGGTTCTGAGACAGCATGGGATCGCGCGGAAACTGCGCTTCTATCTGCAGTCAAAAGACATGGACTTAGCTATCAGGTAGATGTTGGTGGCGGCGCTTTTTACGGGCCTAAAATCGATATCAAACTGCGTGATAGTCTTGATCGTTTGTGGCAATGCTCCACAGTCCAGCTTGATTTTAATCTTCCTGAACGTTTTGCTTTGACTTACACCAACTCAGACGGCGCCGCAGAGCAACCTGTCATGATCCATCGTGCACTGCTTGGTTCGCTAGAAAGATTTATTGGAATTTTGATCGAAGAATATGCCGGCGCATTTCCGGTATGGTTAGCGCCTGAGCAAGTGCGCATCTTAACCATTGCGGATCGCTATCTTCCCTATGCGCAAGACTTGGAGGTGCATTTACGGGCTCAAGGTTTGCGTGTTCATGTCCCTTCGAGCAGCGATAAGCTCGGAGCTAAGATTCGCGATGCCCAGCTGGCCAAAATCCCCTTGATGTTGATTGTCGGTGAAAAGGAAGTGGAGAAAGGCGGCGCTGCGCTGCGGCTTCGATCCGGTGAAGATTTGGGCTTCATGAGTAAGCATGATATTTCCAGTTATTGTGTGGAGCAGGCCAAAATCCCCATTGCGTCAAAATCAGAGCTCTGGCATGAAGATGTCATCGTAATCTAAATTAAGGGGATGAGTTATCATTAACGGTAATGGAAAAAACGCTTCAGGCGGTGGTGTTCCAAGTGACAATACCTTTGGCGCAGGCCCTGGCGGCGGTGGCGATACTGAAAGAGGCATGAAACGATCTATGGAGCCGCGTATCAATCGACGTATTCGTGTTCCTGAAGTCCGCGTTGTCATGGAAGACGGCGAACAGCTTGGTGTGCTTTCAACCACTGATGCCTTGCGTCGTGCGGAAGCGTTGGGTCTTGATTTGGTGGAAGTGTCACCAATGGCCAAGCCTCCAGTCTGCAAGATCATGGATTACGGTAAATTCAAATACCAGCAAAAGCGAAAAGCTGCCGATGCCAAGAAAAAGCAGCAAGTCATTGAACTTAAAGAAGTTAAATTTCGCCCTAAAACTGATATTCATGACTTTGAAGTCAAAGTGAATCGATTACGAAGTTTTCTCGGTGAAGGTAATAAAGGAAAAGTTACTATCATGTTTAGAGGGCGAGAGATCGTCCATCCTGAAATCGGCCAGGACATGTTAAAACGGGTGAGTGAAGCACTGTTAGAGGAGGCCATGATTGAGTCTTCTCCACGCATGGAAGGTCGGCAAATGGTGATGATTTTAGCTCCACAAAAAGCTGGGAGCGGCGGACAAAAGAAGAAAACAGAAGGTTAAGAACACAATTAAGGGATCTTTATCAAAGATGAGGCTTTTCCCTCTTGCGCCTTTATAGCGGTCCAGATAGGGTGCAGAAAATTTTAATGATAATTGTACCGGTTTTTGAAAGGATGTAAAAAATGGCGGGCTGCAACAAAGCAAGGGGTAAAAATAACCCCAAAATGAAAAGTAAGCGCGCGGCTTTAAAGCGCTTTACCGTGACAGCTTCGGGGCTTATTAAACACCCTTCCAAGGGTAAGTCCCATTGCTTAAGCAATAAAAGTCGTAAGCGCAAAAGACAGCTTGTTAAAGCTGGCTATCTAAATAAAGGAGACGCTGCTCGCATTGCGAGAGGTCTGACTTATTTGTTTTAAGTTTTATGTTTTTGTAAAGAGGATTAAATACTATGGCTAGGGTAAAAAGAGGCTTTAAAGCAAGGCATCGTCGTAAACGCATTTTAAAAATGGCCTCAGGTTATTATGGTACGCGCAGCCGCTTATTTCGTACAGCAGTAGAGTCTGTAGAAAAAGCGTTGGTTTACGCTTATCGCGATCGCAAAGTCAAAAAGCGTGAATTTAGAAAACTGTGGATCATCAGATTAAATGCGGCAGTTCGAGTTCACGGACTTAGCTACAGCGTATTTATTAGCAAACTAAAAGCAAATAACATATTGCTAGATCGCCGAGCTCTTGCAGAGTTGGCAGTGTCTGAGCCTGCAGGTTTTGCTGCGGTTGTTGCTTCCGTAAATGCATAAATTAAATACCTGAACTTTTAAGTATTGGAAGGTTGTTTATGCACGACGATGATTTAGTAAAACCGTCTCGTGTCAAAAAGGATCTCGAGAAGTTGCGCCTAGAAGCAGAGTCTTTGCTCAAAGTTGCTGCTTCACGCGATGAAGTTGAAGCTGTGCGAGTGCAATCCTTAGGCAAAAAAGGCAGTATCTCGCAAATCTTAAAACTGATGGGACAATTTCCTGCAGAAGAACGCAAAGAACTTGGCAAACTCGCCAATGAAGCGCGGGACTTTGTTGAAGATTTAATCGCAAAAAGTTTCGCACGTCTCGAGAAAAAAGCACGTCAAAAGATTTTAAGCGGACAAATCGACGTGACACTGCCTGGCAGAATGCCGGAGTCTGGGTCTAAGCACCCATTAACGCTTACTTCTGAAAAAATCTTAAATGTACTGAGAAATCTTGGGTTCGATTTAGTCCAAGGTCCAGAGATTGAGCACGATTTTTATAATTTTGAAGCTCTGAATGTTCCCTCTGATCATCCTGCTCGAGAAATGCAGGATACGTTCTATGTCGACAAAGATGTGGTTTTACGTACACAAACTAGTCCAGTACAAATACGAACCATGCTTTCTCTTAAAGAAATACCGATTCGTGTTGCGACCATGGGTCGAGTTTATCGTAGAGATCAAGACGCGACGCATTCTCCTATTTTTCATCAAATTGAAGGTTTGTTTGTTGACAAGTTGGTAACTTTCGCTGATTTAAAAGGAACCTTGATAACGTTTGTGGAAAAGGTTTTTTCAAAAAAAGCCCGCATTCGCATGCGTCCCAGTTACTTTCCATTCACCGAACCTTCTGCAGAAGTAGATATGAGTTGCTTTCAATGCGATGGTGCTGGTTGCCGTTTGTGCAAAGGCACAGGCTATATTGAAATTTTAGGAGCCGGCATGGTCGACCCTGAAGTGTTTAAATCAGCCGGTTTTGATCCGGAGAAGGTTTCTGGATTTGCTTTTGGTATCGGCGTCGAACGAGTGGCGATGCTAAAATATGGAATCTCAGATATTCGGCATTTCTACGACAATGACTTGCGTTTCTTGTCGCAGTTTTAATTGGGAGTGAGATGCTTATTAGCTATAAGTGGTTATCGGAATTCGTAGAGTTACCTGCAGTATTATCGGCGCAAGAGATTGCTGATCAATTAACAATGGGCGGACTCGAAGTTGAACATTGCACTGAAAGCCTGGCACTTGAAGACAAGATTTTTGAAGTCAATATAACGCCCAATCGTCCTGATGCTTTAAGCCACATCGGTATTGCCAGAGAATTGGCAGCACTTTTACAGACACGATTTTATGCGCCGCACTCGACCATAAAAGAATCAGGCGGACCCATTAACGATGTAGCCCAAGTCAGTATACATGCAAAAAATGCCTGTTTGCGCTATGCCTGTCGCGTGATCGACGGCGTGCTCGTCAAAGAAAGTCCTGAAGATATGCGCATGCGTTTGATTGCGCTTGCTATCAGGCCTGTTAATAATATCGTTGATATTACCAATTTGATTTTACTGGAAAGAGGACAGCCTCTGCATGCGTTTGATTTAAATACGCTGCAAAAGGATCGACATCGTGCTGTGATTAATGTGAGGCATGCCAGTATAGGTGAAACACTAACAACGCTTGATGGCAAAGAACGCAAATTAACACCTGAAGATGTAGTGATTGCCGACGCAGAATATCCGATTGCGCTGGCAGGCGTAATGGGCGGTAAAGACACCGAAGTAACGGAAAAAACTACCAGTGTTTTGTTGGAAGCTGCGTATTTTGATCCGTCGACGATTCGAAAGCAGGCCAGAAGGCATGGGCTTAGCACCGAAGCCAGCTATCGTTTTGAACGCGGAACCGATCCCAATATGGTGTTGTCAGCATTGGACAGAGCTGCAGATTTGATAGCGCAGCATTCTGGCGGTCGTGTTCGTCGTGAAGCGATTGATATTTATCCGAAGCCAGTTCTTCCCTTAGAAATTTATGTGCGCAAACAAAAAATCGCCGATGTCTCTGGTCTCCTGGAGGCTGATTTAGACGAAGCTAAAATTCGTGCGCGCTTTTTATTGCTGGGGATTGAAACTGTTGGGCGTAGGGGCGATGCTTTAATCTTTCGCGTGCCGACTTTTCGTCCAGATTTGACACGAGAAATCGATTTAATCGAAGAGGCCATGCGCCTAATTGGTCTAGATAAAGTACCCTCTCGTTTATCGTTTAGTAGGCGTTTATTGGCCGCTGACTACGCTGGTTCTGACAAGTATGTCGACAGGGCACGTCAGTCTTTAATTGCTTCTGGATTTTTCGAAGCGATCAATTTTTCTTTTGGATCTTTGAGCGACTATAATTTGTTTAAAGCAAAAGAGAGCCCCGACTTTATTCAGGTAACCAATCCCCTTGGCGAAGAATTAAGTATGATGCGCCAGTCTCTTTTGCCGGGCTTGCTAAAAAATGTTGTACTCAATATGCGTAAAGGTGCGTTGGGCGTTCATTTATTTGAGATCGGCAATGTATTTTTGGGGCAAAATTCCTATGGCAAAGCGCCGAATACCTCACTTTTGCAAGGAAAAGCAGACCAAGATGCTTGGGCCATTGAGCAATCACGCTTAAGTGGTGTGAGTTTTGGGGCGTTAGGTGTTCGGTCGTTTGATACCAAGCAGAAAAACGGCGATTTTTATGATCTCAAAGGGGTTTTAGAAGCTTTGTTGGTCCATCTTAAAATATCTTCTGGGTGCATGTCGGATCAGGTGCATTTTGTTCATGCCAAAGAGCCTTCTGTGTTTTTGCATCCGGGTGTTTGCGCTGAAATCTGGGTGAAGCCAAAAAAATCCAAAGTAGATATTTTGCTTGGAGTGATTGGCGAAATTCATCCTGATGTTCAAGCGGCGTTTGGGTTAGATAAGCCAGTCTATGCTTTTGAATTAAGCATGGACCAACTGGCAACGCTCACCAAAGAAGATGAGCAGGTAAAGCCATTGCCTAAATTTCCTGAAATCACCAGAGATTTAGCTCTTTTGCTCGATGAAGACATAACTGCCGGCCAACTACAAAAAGAAATACTGGGCGACAAAGCCCTCAAGCCTTTTATCAGCGATTTACGTATTTTTGATGTTTATAAAGGGCCCAAGATCGAAAAAGGCAAAAAATCGATCGCGGTGTCTTTAACGCTGAGAGCTTTAGACCGCACTTTGACGGATGATGAAATAGCGGGGGCAATGCAGGCTATGGTTGAAAATCTGCAGAAAAATTTAAGAGCATTGGTTCGTTAAATCGCAAAATATATCGTTTAGAGATTTGACTTTTCCAAGGCTTTAGGTTCTCCTTATAAGAGAGGACCTTAAAGGGAGGAAGCGTGGCAGAGCAAATTGAGGATCAAGGCCGAACACTAACCAAGGCCGAGATTGTGGAAAGCGTGCATCGAAAAATAGGCTTTTCCAAAAAAGATTCGACCGAAATCGTTGAGAAAATATTTGAAATTTTAAAACGAACTTTAGAAAAAGGCGAGTCGGTTAAACTCTCTGGTTTTGGTAAATTTGAAGTGAAAAGCAAGCGATCAAGAAGGGGCCGAAACCCTCAGACTGGTCAAGAAATGGAAATTGCTGCACGGCGTGTTTTATCTTTTAGGCCTAGCAAAATTCTTCGCAGTGTTTTGCTTGAATAGGAATTTAGGCAAACGATAAGGATGTGAAATATGGTACAAGAAGGGGTAAGGGAAACTAGATCTGTGGCATTGCCAGCCAAAAAATATTTTAAAATTGGCGAGACGTCGGCATTGCTTGGCGTTAAACCACATGTTCTCAGGTATTGGGAAACAGAATTTCCGCAGATTAGACCTTATAAATCGAAAACAGGTCAGCGTTTATATCGACGATGTGACGTCGAAGCGTTGCTGAAAATTCAAAAGTTACTTTATGAAGAAAGATTTACCATTGCGGGCGCCAGACAAGCGTTGCGTCTTAATAATTGGGTGAGCGTCCATGTTGATGACGATGATATCAACGATGCTGAGATAGAAGAAATTCAGATGGTTGCTGAAATTAAGTGCGTGGATACCATGAACATTGAGGAGATTAGCGAGTGCGAAAATAACCCAGAGCCACCCAGCGTTTCCAATGACAGAGACTTAGACCCAGATATTAGTCGCTTACTCAGCATGCCTTTGTTGTCGGCTCAGAAAAAACTGCAAGAAATATTGAAGATAATTGATGGATAGTGTCAGTTCGGTCGAGGTTTCCATAACGCGCTGTGTGGCTGATGAGCAAAAACTGCAGGCGGACTCGCTTGCTTTAGAAGAGCCTTTAGAAATTCGTATAGGCTATACCGATGATCAAAAAGTTCGGCACACGAAATCCATCTCCATCACCATGCGCACGCCCGGGCATGACGACGAGTTGGCCTTAGGATTTTTATTTACAGAAGCCATCATTGATAATTTAGGCCAAGTGCGCGATGTTAAAGCCTGTGGAGCCAAACAAGCTTTGGGTTTCCAAAATGTGATACGAGTTGAGTTGGAAGATAGTGTGCGCATCGGTATGCAGCGCCTGCAGCGTCATTTTTATACCAGCTCTAGCTGTGGAGTATGTGGAAAAACATCGATAGCGGCTTTAAAAGTTCAAAGAAAAATTGTTGCGTCGGTAAATGCAAAGTTAGCTGTGGCTCAAGCTCTTATTTATCGATTGCCAGTGATGTTGCAAGATAGCCAAAAAATATTTGCCTCAACAGGCGGCTTGCATGCTTCTGCATTGTTTTCCCCGCAGGGCCAGTTGTTGTTTTTACGAGAAGATGTGGGTCGTCACAATGCTCTAGATAAAGTGATTGGCTATGCGCTTAAAAATAATTTGTTACCGCTGGAACAGCATATTTTAATGGTGAGTGGTCGCGCTAGTTTTGAATTAATTCAAAAAGCCCACATGGCTGCTATTCAAATGTTTGTGGCTGTGGGGGCACCATCGAGCTTAGCGGTTGAACTTGCACGTGATCAAGATATGACGTTGATAGGATTTTTGCGCGATGAACGCATGAATATCTATCATGGGTCACGACGGATTTTGCAGGAAAACTTTGAGCATGAAACCATCATCAATTGATATGTCTTTAGCAGTACTTCCCCAAAAAAAACAAGCAGGAGGGTTTCCAGCTGTTACCTCCTCCATGAAACATATTTTAGCGCAGATGGATTTAGTGCGTGGAACCAAGACGTTGCTGCGCATGAATCAGGCCGGTGGATTTGATTGCCCAGGTTGCGCATGGCCTGAACCAGATGGTGATCGTTCTTTTGCAGAGTTTTGTGAAAATGGTGCTAAAGCGATTGCCGAAGAAGCAACTTTAAAAAGAATTGACCCTGATTTTTTTGCCAAAAATTCCCTTGATGATCTTTTGCAAGAATCTGATTTTTATTTGTCACAGCAAGGTCGTTTAACGCATCCGATGGTAAAGTATCTAGGTCAGCGATTTTACCAACCAATTGTTTGGGCTGATGCTTACCAGCTGATTGCTGAGCATTTAAAAGCGTTGGCGTCTCCTCATGAAGCGACTTTTTACACATCGGGGAGAACCAGTAACGAGGCGGCATTTTTGTACCAGCTTTTGGTGCGGCTTTTCGGTACCAATAATCTGCCCGATTGTTCCAACATGTGTCACGAATCAAGCGGCGTGGCTTTGCATGAAAGTATTGGGGTGGGTAAGGGGACCGTTAAACTTGCCGACTTTGATCATGCAGATTGTATTTTAGTGATCGGTCAAAACCCGGGGACGAATCATCCACGCATGTTAACGGCTTTGCAGCGTGCGGCGAGGAATGGTGCCAGCATTGTGAGTATTAATCCGCTTAAAGAAGCGGGCATTGATCACTTCAAGCATCCGCAGGAAATGTGGGACTGGTTTGGCAAGGGCACGCCACTTGCTTCTTTATGGATTCAGCCTCGTATCAATGGAGATTTGGCGCTTTTAAAAGGGTTGATGAAGGAATTATTGGCTTTGGAAGATAAACTTCCTGGCAGCGTTTTCGACCATGACTTTATTGCTAAGTACACCGCTGGCTTTGATGATTTCACCAAAGATTTACGACAAACCTCTTGGGAATTAATTGAAAACGTCAGCGGCGTTGATCGTGATCAAATTTCCCAATTGGCGAACCTAGTAGGAAAATCCAAACAAATGATTGTCTGTTGGGCCATGGGACTCACGCAGCATAAAAATGGCGTGGCGACGATTCAGCAAGCGGTTAATCTTTTGCTGTTGGGTGGTCACTTGGGCAGAATGGGTGCCGGTGTTTGTCCGGTGCGAGGTCACAGCAATGTGCAAGGTGATCGGACCATGGGTATTGGTGAGAAAATGCCTGCCTGGTTTTTAGATAAGCTGGGACAAGAATTTCAATTTAATCCACCTAGTGAACATGGCTTAGACACGGTTGCATCTATCAAGGCGATGCATGAAAAAAAAGTAAAAGTATTTTTTGCCCTGGGTGGAAATTTCTTTGCGGCAACTCCTGATACAACTTATGTGGCCCAGGCACTTTCTAATTGTGCACTGACAGTTCAAGTGTCGACCAAGCTGAATCGAGGCCATCTAGTGACGGGGCAAACCGCATTGATTTTGCCTTGTTTGGGTCGCACTGAAACCGATATGCAAAAAAGCGGTCCTCAGTTTGTGACAGTAGAAAATTCCATGGGCGTGGTGCAGGCGTCGATAGGAAAACTAAAACCTGCTTCTGGGGATTTAAAAAGTGAAGTCGCCATTGTGTCGGGAATTGCCCAAGCAGTGTTGGGTGACACTGTGGAATGGCAAGGCTTTATCGATAATTACGATTCGATTCGCTTACGTATTTCACGTGTGATTCCTGGATTTGATGATTATACAGCGCGCGCGAAACAGTCAGGCGGTTTTTATTTGCCAAATCCTGTGCGCGATAGTTTGCAGTTTCCTACCCATAATCAAAAGGCTAATTTTAAAACCCATGCTATTGAAAAATGGGATTTGCCCGAGGGCTTTTACTGGTTGATGACCATTCGTAGCCATGACCAATTCAATACCACTATTTATGGCATGGAAGATCGCTATCGCGGAATTAAAGGTAGCCGGCGTGTACTTTTTATGAACCGGCAAGATATGATACAAGCATCTTTCCCAGCAGGAAGCAAGGTTGATATTGTGAGTCATTTTCAAAATCAAAGCAGAAGGGCGCAGCAATTTAGTATTGTGCCTTACGATATTCCTCGTCGATGTTTGGCTGCTTATTTTCCTGAAACCAATGTGCTGGTTTCCATTGAAAATACTGCAGATAAAAGCAACACGCCGGTTTATAAATCGGTGGTGGTGAGTTTACATATATGAAAATTGGCATGACTTACGATTTAAAAGAAGATTATTTGCAACAAGGATTTTCCCTTGCTGCTCTAGCAGAATTTGAATCCAAGGAAACTATTGACGCCATTGAGGCGGCTTTATTTAAACTGGATGCGCAAGTAATTCATATTGGTCATATTAAAAATTTAGTGGCTAAGTTGGCCTCAGGGGAGCGTTTTGATTTAGTTTTTAATATCGCGGAAGGCATGTATGGATTTGGCAGGGAAGCGCAAATCCCTGCTTTGTTGGACGCATATCAGATTCCCTATACCTTTTCTGATCCGCTGACGCTTTCGTTGGCGTTGCATAAGGGCATGACCAAACGGGTTTTGTCGACGTTTAACATTGCCTCCGCTCCGTTTATGGTTGTGGAGACGCTTGCCGATCTTCAGAATATTTCGCTGCATTATCCGCTTTTTGCGAAGCCAATCGCGCAAGGAACCAGCAAAGGAATTTTGCCTTCTTGTAAAGTCGGTAACGGGGTCGAGCTTTCGTTAATTTGTGAGCGTTTGCTTGCAGAATATTCGGAGCCGGTATTGGTGGAAGAATACTTGCCGGGGCGAGAATTTACCGTGGGCATTATCGGCACTGGTGCCAAAGCCTATGCCATTGGTGTCATGGAAATTCAATTTACTAAAGCATCTGGGGATATTTACGGATTTGATAGTAAACAAAGTTGGTCGTTTGCGCCCCAATATCATGTTACCTGCGATGCCTTAGCAGAAGAGGTCAGTAGCGTTGCTTTGCGGGCTTGGCGCGCATTGGGCTGTCGGGATGCTGGTCGTGTCGATATGCGCTTAGATGCAGCAGGAGTGCCTAGTGTTATAGAAATAAACCCACTGGCAGGTTTGCGGCCCAACTATTCGGATTTGCCTGTGCTCTGTGATTTGGCTGGGCTGCCTTATCAGACGCTTATTGAAAAGATTATTCGCTCAGCTTGGGAGCGAGAGTCTATTAATCTGCCTTGCTTTGGTTATCCAACGGTTTTGTGGCAACCCAATGGGTATTAATCAAATCAACTATCCAGAGCAACAACGATTCGCCCAAAAGCACTTTTGCTATTTTCGCAAATCTACTGTTTGGATCAGATTTTTTATTGTCATTCTCGCTTTCTTTACGTTCTTTAGGTTCTTTACGTTCTTCACGTTCCCTACGTTGTTGATCCAGTTTTTTGCCCAATCCATCCATAGATAAGCCGTTTATAGGAGACATGGGATTTAGCTGAAGGTGCAGCAGACGTGTGAACACCAGATCTTTTACAAGCAGGTCGAGGATTTTTTGATTTTGCAGTATGACTGCCAGCTGATTATCCGTGGCAATTTGCTTTAAGATGGCTTCTTTCATTGCCTTCTCCAATATAGCAATCACGTCTTTGTTGCCAGGCTGACGGGCAATGCCCAAAGCTGTATTACCGCTAGCGTCCACTGCCATGGGATCTGCGCCGAATTGCAAAAGTATCGCGATAATCTTCAGAACATACTGATACTCAAAATCGCGATTTGCAATAAGATGCAGTAATTTCCAAGTAATTTCATTGCCTTGCCAATCAAGCTGTATAGCATTCGGATCTGCTCCGTATACTAGCAGCAGTTTAACTGCTTCAACGTTCATAAAATCGATAGCAAGTCTTAAAGATAAAATAGTCGGTTTTGCGCCCATTTGAAGCAACAGCCTAACTATGTCAGATTTACCGCTAGAAGCAGCCGCCTCTAATAGCGTATAGCCATAACTTGCTCTAAAGGTCTTTATGAAAGCTTTTGGCTCATTAGTATGTTTTTTGATTTCTAATGTGACTTCTTTAAATGTTGAGTGCTCAATTGTATGCATTAAATCTTGCTCTTCTCTAGCTGTTAAGGCCTGAGCATGTAGCTGGCCGAACGAAAGTAGGACAAAGCTTGAAAAGGACAGGCATTTTAGTTTAAGATTTTTATTCATCGCAACACAATGCACTTGATTCTGGGTAAATCAAGGGGTCGTGGTGCGGTGAAACTGCTCTTGTTGGCGATAGTTTTTGCAGCTCTATTGCGGGCTTGGATTCACAGTTAGAACCATTTTTTTAACGAGCACATGCCCATCTTCAGTAACAGTTAAAATCTCTTTCACGGGCTGATAGTCCATTTGCTCAAAGACAACTTGATGTGTTCCTTTTTTAATGCGGACAATCAGCGGAGTGGTTCCTATCTTTTTGCCGTCGAGCGTGACTTCTGCTCCTGGCGGAACAGAGTGCAAATTAACCTCGACCAAATTGCCTTTATAAAACCAAAAGTAAAAAGCAACGGCGCATGCTGCCAGCACAATAAGGACAATAAAGGCAATAGCCCATCTGTTTTTTAGGCTATTTTTAAGTGGTTTTTTCATGTTTTGAGTAGTGAAAGCTTTTTCGGCAGGTTTTTGGACAGGCAGCGGTGCTGTTACTATTGCCGGTGCTGGCTCTGTTGCCGTTGCTGGTTTTTTCTGTTCGTTTTTAACTTGGCCGACATCAATATCAGAAGTAACCGCATCAGCAGTGGCGCTGTCAACTTCAGGCAGTATTGGTTTTGGGGTAGGCTTGTCGCTTGTTTCTAAAGCTGCGCCCTCATTGGCGCACTTTTCCAGGGTATCATCTTCATAAGCAGTCTTGCAAATAGGACAAGTTTTCACGCTTGCTCCAAATCAGTTAAGTCTCTTTAGAGTATAGCAAAAACTTTTGCCCAAATGCAAATGGGCTGCCTAAATTTCGACGCTTACAAAGCTAATACTAATGATTTCGCAGGCGCGTACACCTTTGGGTGTTCTAATTTCTAGCTCGTCGCCCACGCTTCTACCGACCAAGGCGCGAGCCAAAGGAGAGCCAACGCTTACTTTATTGTTTTTTAAGTCCGCTTCATCTTCTCCAACAATGGTCCAAGTCTGTTCAGTCGCACTGTCCACTTCATAGATCTTGACCGTGGCCCCAAAAACCACTTTGTCGGGCTTTAGTTGCGTGGTGTCTATAACTTGTGCTCTGGCTAATTTGCCTTCAATATCGCGAACGCGCGCTTCGACAAATGCTTGCTTTTCTCTCGCTGCATCGTATTCGGCGTTTTCGGATAAGTCGCCATGACTACGTGCCTCGGCGATGTCGCGGATCACGGCCGGACGTATTTTTGTTTTTAAATGTTTCAATTCGTCATGCAAAGCTTTAAAGCCAGCAGGCGTCATGGGAAAATTGCCCATGGATATAATCCTTTTGTTCAGATAAAAAAGGACAAGCTAACCAGAACATTATTTTTGACAATGGGGACTAAATAAATATGCGACATCCATTTTCCAGCCATGCCTTAGCGCGAGCGCCAGTGGTTAAAGCTCTTTTGATTGCGTTAGTGCTAATTTATATATTGTTTGAATTGTCAGTGCGGCTCAATTGGGGCGCAGAATTTTTCTATTTGTGCGAGTTAAACCCAACCCAAGTTTTCCAAGATGGATACGTATGGCAACTTTTCACTTATGCTTTTTTGCATGAGGTTTCCAATCCAATGCATTTGGTCTTTAATTGTCTACTGTTCTTTTTCATTGGGCCAGAACTCGAAATACGTTGGGGAGGCAAGCGGTTTGTATTTTTTACCCTGGCCGCAATTTTAGGTGGCGCTATTTTTGTTTCTTTGAGCTTTTGGCTGGGCCTGTCTGATCAACCTGTGATTGGTTTTTCCGCTGTGTGTTTAGGATTAATTGTGGCCTGGGGGCTTTCACACCGAGAAGGAATTATCTATGTGTTTGGCATGATACCCATCTCTGGCCTCGCTCTGGTTTTTTGGACATTGGGGCTTGAAATTTTATATGCGCTGAGTATCTCACACGTTTCCAGTGCCGCACATTTTGGCGGAATGGCAGTGGGAGCTGTTTTGACAATGGGCTGGTGGCGTCCTAATCGTTTAAAAAAATACATGCAAAAAATGACTTTTACTTCTCATAGGGATCGCTGGAATTAATTTTTTAAGCTGGGAATTTACTGATGAATCTTCTGTTAGCCTCAAGTTCTCCCCGCCGCAAAATGCTGTTAGAAGGTTTGGGATTTGTCTTAAAAATTGTATCGCCAGAAATTGACGAAATGCCACTTGCAGGTGAGGCTCCCCGGGATCTGGTTTTAAGGTTGTCGAGGCAAAAAGCACAAGCTGTGTCGGCCCATCCCGATTTAATTGTGCTCGCTGCTGACACCATCGTGGTTTGTCAAAATCAAATTCTAGGTAAACCTCTAGACCGGACTGAGGCGAAACAATTTTTAAGCAAGCTGTCTGGTAAAAATCACCAAGTGTTAACCGGCTATACGTTTTTAAAAGGAGCTCGGCAGCTTAGCCGCGTCGTTGTGACCGAGGTTTTTTTTAGAATTCTAAAAGAGCGTGAAATCGAAAGCTATATTGCCACCCAAGAGCCTTATGATAAGGCGGGGGGCTATGCCATTCAAGGAGCTGCCTCAGCTTTTATTGATATCATCGAGGGAAGTTTTACCAATGTGATTGGCTTACCTATGAAAGAAGTGCTGGAATCTTTGGAGCAGATATCACATGACTGATGCTATTAAATTGCGGTATGAAATTTTACAGGAGCGTATCAAGACTGCTTGCCAAAAAGCTCATCGCCAGGCCAGTGAAGTTCACTTGTTGGCTGCTTCAAAAGGACAATCAATCGAAGCTATCGCGCAGCTTTATGATTTAGGTCAGCGTGATTTTGGTGAAAATTATATTGACGAGTTACTCGCCAAAAAAAAAGCTTTGCAAGAAATTTGCCCGCACATTCGCTGGCATTTTATTGGACAAATTCAGACTAACAAAGCCAAAAAAATTGCCGCTGCAGATTGTATTCATAGTGTGAGCAGCGAAAAACAAGCTTTGTCATTGGCTAAATACCGCTCCAAGGAAAATCCCTTGGCGGTTTTTTTGCAAGTGAACTTAAGTGAAGATATTCATCGCGGCGGCGTACTTGTTTCTGATTTAGAGACGCTGTGTCGTTGCCTGCAAGCCATGAAAGCACTTGCATTAAAAGGATTGATGGTTATTTTACCTCTTGAAATGGAAAAAGATCCTGGACCAGGCTTTCGACGTGTCGCACAAATAAAAAACATGCTCGAGCATGATGGGTCTTTATTGCCAGAGTTATCGATGGGCATGAGTTACGATTTTACCGAAGCAATTGTTTCTGGGTCGACCTGGATTCGTATTGGCAGTTTATTGTTTGGGGATCGGAATAAATAACAAGTATGATGGTTATAAGACTATATGCTGCTGCGAATTTTTCTTTATTCTTGTTTTTCTCATTTTTTGTGTTCTGCGCCACTGTTCAGCGAGACCAAAATAAACGACATACAGTTTTTAGCGACGCATAATAGCTATAAAAAATACATGAATAAAGACATAGTGGCTATTGCTGAAGCCATCTGTAAACTGTCAGATTTTGCCATAGATGATTATCAGCATCTTCCTTTGCCCGATCAGTTAGCGCGCGGCGTGCGCGGTATGGAACTTGATGTTTATGCTGACCCGCAAGGTGGAAGATTTAGCGAATATCGGTTTTTATATATGATTGGAGAAGATGGAAAATCTCATGATCCTGAGCTAGAGACACCCGGTTTTAAAGTCATGCATGACGTTAATTTTGATTTTTATTCAACTTGTCACCTGTTTACTGAATGTCTTTCACAGATGTTGGATTGGTCTAACGCACATGCTAATCATTTGCCTATTTTCATTCAGATAGAAGTGAAAAGTGATGAGCTGGCTTTGCCTGGCGTCGGTAATTATTTGAAATCGTTGGACCTGGTTATGCCTCTGCCCGAGACCACTGGCTTGCTGGATGCGCTTGATCAAGAAATTAGAAACACGATTCCTGCGCATCAGTTAATTACGCCTGATCAAATGCGTGGGAATTACGCAACCTTGCGTGAGGCTGTTTTAGCTAATAATTGGCCAACTATAGCAGATTCTCGTGGTAAATTTATTTTTTATATGAATGCGATACCTGAGATACAACAGTTGTATTTAGTGGGTCACCCACAACTGAACGGAAGAGTTCTTTTTACCTCTCCAGATAGTCCAAGTGCAGATGATGCCGCTTTTTTAATCTTAAACGGGGCCATAGACGAATATCAGAAAATTAAAGATTTGGTTTCAGCAGGTTTTATTGTGAGAACTAGGGCAGATTCAGGTACAACCGAGGCGTTTAATAATGATTACCGAACATGGGAAGCAGCTTTGCAAAGTGGCGCTCAAATTATCAGCACCGACTTTATTGTGCCAGACTTTCCCATGACTGGAACTGATTACCACGTCTTTATTCCAAATGGTGATCCGGCGCGTTGTAGTCCTATGCGGGCATCATTTTGTAATGCCAGCCAGATTGCCGAATAAAATTTAACAGGAGTGTTTGATGCGACGTTTTCTACTGTTTTGCTCCATTGGTCTTGTTTCTCATTCATTATTTGCTTTTAGTTCAAATAACTCTTGTTTGCCTGTATTTGCTAATGCCGTCGAGGAGATGGGAACGCTCAATGAAAATATTAATGGCACTATCCGAACCACTGATAAAATACTGATATTGGCGAACAAGGTTGTAGACAAAAGCGTTCCAGAAATCATAGATCAGATGGCGTCCGTAGCTGCAGAGTTGGAAGCGATTCGCAAATTAGCTGAGGATCGTACTTCCGTAGGTGTTATTATTGGATTATCAATGGCGGGTTCGTTCACTGCAGTGGTAACGATTCTTGTGACTAACATATCGGTAAAATGGTGGAAGCGGCGATGGCATAATCGTCATATTCGAGCAGATTCATTGCCTGTCACGACTAACATGCTGCCAAACATCGTTGAGGCTCTAGGTAACGCAGCCAGAGTTTTGACTGATTTGCACGCTGCAATGGCAACGACTGGCCATGCAGAAACAGATATTTGATATTGAATTTTACCAAAGTATCGAGGGTAAAACGTGAAAATAGCACTGATTGGATGTGGGGGCCTTGGAACTTCGTTAGCCTTGGGGCTTTTGCGTTCGAATCTTGCCGGTTTGCAGCTTCGTTTATGTGATCACAATCAATCGAAGATGGATTTAATTGTTAGCGAATTTCCTTTGCTTAAAATTACTACGTCTTTATTTGTTAAAAATGTTGTGAAAGATGCTGAGATTGTCATTGTCGTCGTAAAGCCCAAAGATCTCGAGCGCACTTTGCTGCAACTAAAAGATGATTTGAGCGCGCATGCTTTGTTGGTGTCCTGTGCTGCCGGGATTTCGACTGATTACATCGAGAAAGTCATTGGCAAAAAATGTGCTGTGGCACGGGCTATGCCCAACACCGCGGTTGCTGTGGCTGGAGGCATTGTCGGCACATTTTTGGGAGCTAACTGCGACGCTAAACGTGATGAGGAGCGCATTAATTATATTTTTGCTGTTCTAGGAGCAGTGCGTGCGGTTCATGCCGAAGAGGCATTGCATGCTGTGACGGCGATATCAGGATGTGGCCCTGCTTTTGCTTTGTTATTTTTAGAAGCACTTATTGATGCCGGTGTTCGTGCCGGTTTGTCTCGTAGCGAGGCGGATTTTTTTGCCAAAGGCGCTTTGCGTTCGGCTTCAGTCTTAGTCGATCATGTGGGTTTGCCGCCCAGTGATTTACGCGCACAAATTACTTCGCCGGGAGGAGTGACGGCGGAAGGACTTTATCAACTCGAGCGTTTATCTTTTCGTCATGCTATTATGGAAGCTGTCGATGCTTCTAAAAAACGATCAGAACAAATTAATTACACAGAACAAACATGAGTAACCTAAAAACATTTATCAGAATTATTTTTGGTTTTATTCTTTTTTATGCAGCCTTGCTGAGTCTTCGAAAAAAACCGTTAAGCTCTCGTCTCAAATGGCCAAAGCAAAAGTGGATATTGGGGCATCGTGGCGCGCGTGCCAATGCTCCAGAAAATACTTTGTCGGCCTTTAAAAAAGCGATGGAGTACGGAGCCGATGGCGTTGAGTTCGATGTTTTTTTAAGTAGCGATGGCGTTCCCGTGGTAATCCATGATGAGACTGTGGATCGAACCACTGACGGGCATGGTGCCGTTGAGGATTTGCCGGCCGGCCAGCTTGCGCAATTGAACGCTGCAAAAGATTATTCCGGGTTTGCCAAAGAAGGTGTGCCGACGTTGCTGCAAGTTTTGGAGTCAATGCCTGCAGGGGCTATTATCAATGTTGAACTGAAAGCCAGTGGCCACTTTTCTAGGCAAGTATTTGTGGAAAAGCTGATGTCTATTTTCAAACAGCATGAGCAACGACTCACTTTGATTATTTCAAGTTTTGATGGTGAGCTGCTTTATTACTTTCGAAGTATGGCCCCGGATTATTTGATAAGTTTGCTTTTGTCGCCGGTGGAGGAAAATTGGCCAAAAGCCATTGCCTACATGGATGCCATCGGACCAGATGCGCTGCATTTGCCTGCGCAATTGGCGGGGCCTTTGGTTTTGAAGTTAGCGCGGCGTGCCCATATTCATGTTGCCATTTGGACAGTGAACAACACTGATGAAGCCAAGCTCTGGTTTAAAAAAGGGATCGCCGGCATTTTTACCGACATGGTTCCTGAGATGATTGCGGCACTGCCGAAAAATCTTCTGCAAAGTTGAAGCTGCATTACCCGGGGTTCGGGCCAAGGCCAACAGGATTTCTAAAAAATGCTTGCAGCATTTCAAGGAAACTTAACGCCGCTTTGTATCTGGATTTATTCCCCCTTAGAAAAACTACCCGATGCACACATCTTTTAGAGTAAGTGTTCAATCCGATTTGTCATGGCGCTTAGCAATTCTGCTAAATTAGGCAGTTAATTTGTATTAAGCCAGAACCAAAGTTATGATAGAGCTCTTATGTAGCCATAATGCTAGTATAGTACGCTAGTCATGGATAGCGATAGGAGAAAAAATGGGCGAATTCGGATCGAAAATAGCGCCTGAAGGAGCAGCAGTAGATAGAAGTGTAAGTTTCGCAGAAAAAGCAATGGGTCCCGCTAAGCCGCCTGAAGCTGCGCCACCAGCCGTTGCATTGTCTCATGGCAGTGTGGATCCCGCTAATGCGGATGCTTTTGAAACGTCGAATTCGATTAATCAAGCTTGGATAGACTCCCAATTGAAAAAACAATCCGGAAAATCCAACTTGGAAAAATACACTAGTGAATCCGATCCGGAATATTCGGTTGGCCCCGCCTCGAATCAATTAGGTAAATCTGACACTACTAAAAATTTAAGCGTGGATGAAAGCGGCGCCTTTCAGCAACAAATATTTTCTAAAGCCACAAAATTGGAAGACAAACTTAGCGCAATTAACGATTTATTAAGTCACAATTGGGATAAATTGAATCTAAGTCAAAAAAATGAAAAAATTGCTGTGGCGTTGCAGCAATTGAACGTTAGCAGGACTCCCTTGGATAAGATTAAAAGTTTACTGGTCAGAGTGTTAACTCTTGGTTTCGGCAAATCCTCTGGCTTTAAGGCTTACGAGGCTACCTATAAAATATATAGTGAAAAAGCAGCCGCCGCTAAGATTGAAAAAGCAGCCGCCGCTAAGATTGAAAAAGCAGCCGCCGCTAAGATTGAAAAACCATTAAGTAAAACCGATGGGAGTGAGGCAGCGAAATTTAAACGCGGTAAAACCGGAATTCTAAATAACCTAGATAATCAAAAAGACAACGAGGCATTAGCAAAGGCTATCAATGAATATGCTGCGGACCAAAATGTAAATGCCAAAGACGTAGTCGATAAGCATATAAACCTGGAATCTACATCTGCTGGTGATAAAGAAATTCTTAAGAGGTTGCTAGATAGAATAAAGGATAATGCTTTCGAGAATTTGCAACTAATGAATAATGTTAACAAAGCTCTGAAAACAGGAGATCTGTTTGGTAATGTTCCTGCTGCAGCTATAAGTGCAATAACTAGATTGGGCGTTAATGACCCAGTAGCATATGAAAAGCTTATCGAATTTATTAAAAATACAGAAGGCGTGACAAAAGAAGATGTTGATACAAGTATTAGTAAAGGTAACAGTAATACAAAGGCAGCTGGCAGCTTAAAGGAGATAGTGAAAAAAATTGCTCTTGTGCGATCCATTCAAAAAGATCTGCAAGCAACAGGATCTTCTATTGTATTTTCTCCAAAAGATGTGGAAGATATGAAGGATTTGAAATATATGAGTGAGGAAGCATATGCAGCACTGCTGAATTTTCTTAAATATCCAACAGCTAAGGCAAGAGAAGCTACTAACGTTACTGGTATACTTCCGCGTGCAAAAGGTACCATAGACCAGATCCTCGTCAATAATGATTTTCAGAAACAAGATAAGCAAGAGCTGTTTGGCTCAGACAGCATTCCCAAAGAAGTTGTTGGGCTAAGCAGTGAGCATCCGGCCGCCTATCAAGCACTTTTAGAATTCGTTAAAGACCCAAATGAAGTGACACAGAAAATGCTGCAAGCAGAATTAGGTACTGCTTTTAAGCCTGCAACTACTAGTGCTCAACAAATAATAGAAGCAGGTAAACAGAAAAAATATTTTGAAGATCTAATAGGAAAAATCCCCCTACCCCCTTTTTCTAAGGGGGACTAAATCCCTAAAACGTCCTGGACAGCAGTGGGAACAAGTCCGCAATGACAAGAAAACCTTAGCCGTCAATGCTACACTCGCGCAGAAGAGTGATATTAAGGTCTGAGCAGCAAAATTCCCTGGCGCACTTGGATCATGAGCGCTTTTAAATTTTGTTTCTCGAAGCCGGCAGTTTGAATAGGCGCACCAAAAAAAAGTGTGATTTTACGATTAGGATGAATTGCGAAGGAGCCAGGTTGTAGAACTTCTGCAGTGCCTTCGATCCAAATTGGGATAATCGGAACACCCAGATTCATGGCGATGTGAAACCCGCCTTTTTTGAAAGGTTTCATTTCTGCGTTGTTGCTGCGCGTCCCTTCCGGCGCTATCCACACAGAAATACCATCCTTGAGACGCTCTATGGCAATTTCCAATTGAGAGATGGCTTTTTTTCGATTACGTCTATCGATGCGGATAAATCCAGATCGCGTCAAGGCATGACCAAAAATTGGGATTTCAAAAAGTTCACCTTTAGTGACCATGCGCAGTGATTGTGGGATAGCCTCGAAAAGTGCAGGAATGTCGATCATGGAAGGGTGGTTGGACATGAAAACATAGGAGTGGCTAAAATCGATGTCTGATCTGCCCACCACTTCGAGTGTGGTATGGCTGTCTCTTAAAAGACTCTGTCCAAAATTCCTAGTATGTTTATCGGTAGCAGCAATAGAAGCATGGTGAAATGTAGCATCCCAGAGTACACTGAGACTCTCACTAAGCGTGGTCCAGACCATCTTGGCGGCGTAAAAAAGACTGGCGTGGTTTTGCGAGGAAGGAGGCGGTTTAAAAATAATTTCTCGTTTCATAATGCATCGGTCGCGGTAATTAGAGCATCCATAATTCCAGCTTCACTCGCAGAATGCCCAGCATTAGCGATGATCTTTAATTGTGATTGTGGCCAGGCACGATGTAAATCCCAGGCGCTGCGCACTGGGCAGGGCATGTCGTAGCGTCCTTGCACGATTATCGCTGGAATATGGGCAACGCGATTAATATTTTTAAGTAACCAGTCATCTTCGCCAAAAAATCCTTTGTGATAAAAATAATGGCATTCAATGCGGGCGAAAGCATATGAAAAAGTTTCGTCAGCAAAGTTTTCAATCATTTTAGCGTCGGGAATTAGTTTAGAGGTCCGTCCTTCCCACATGCTCCAAGCTTTGGCCGCGGCCTTGACCACGACGGGATCTGAACTGGTGAGTCGCTGGTGATAGGCCTCTAGTAAATTGCCCTGCTCAGCCTTGGGGATGGGCGCTAAAAAGTCATCCCAGGCGTCAGGATAAATTTCACTGGCGCCGTATTGGTAGAACCAATTGATTTCTTGTTTTCTGAGCAAGAAAATTCCGCGCAGGACCAAACTTTTAACGCATTCAGGGTGTTTTTCGGCATAGGCTAAGGCCAGAGTGCTACCCCAGGAGCCCCCAAAGACATGCCATGTTTTGATGGTTAACTTTTGTCTGATGCGTTCCATGTCGGCCACTAAATCCCAAGTGGTATTTTCTGCAATCGAACCATGGGGCGTGCTTTTGCCACATCCTCTTTGATCAAACAAAATAATGCGCCACTTTTTTGGATCAAAATAACGCCGATGATTCGCTTCTATGCCGCCACCAGGACCGCCATGAACAAAAATTACGGGGATCCCCTCGGGGTTGCCTGCTTGCTCAACATAAAGGGTATGCACGGGGCTTACGGGTAAAGAAAAAGTATCGAAGGGTTCAATAGTGGGGTAAAAGGTACGCATTAAAAAAATCCTTGGGTTGCTTACACCTTGATGCGCGATTTTTCAGGATGAGCACGGTACAAAGTCGCAACATGTCCTCGTAATTCAACCTTGGTGGCATTTAGTTCTAGGCATAAACGCAGCAAGGTTGCATCGGTCTCGCTTAGAGCTGCTTCTAAAAATTTAATTTTAATAAGCTCGTGAGTGAGCAAAGCAGAGTCAATTTCTTGCAGCAAAGATTCTGAGTAACCTTTTTTACCGACGTTAATGATTGGTTTTAGGGAATGAGCCAATGACTTTAGGTGTTGGCGTTGTTTAGATGTTAACATTTTTAATCCTTGCTTAAATGTGTTTAATGCTAGTCTGCTTTTCGGTAATTTTCTAGTGGAAGTAATGTAATTAGCGCAAAAGGCGTGACGGCTCTTCCTGTAAGTGATATGAGCCACTCTGCTCATGGGGTTTGTATGACATTTGTTATTACGGATAGTTGCCAAAGTTGTCGCTTTACTGATTGTGTATCGGTGTGTCCGGTGGATTGTTTTTATGGAGATGGAAATCAGCTTTATATTAACCCAGACGAATGCATTGATTGCGGTGCTTGTGAACCAGAGTGCCCGGTAGAAGCGATTTTTGATGAATCGAATTTACCGGCAGATAAAAAAGATTGGTTACGCATTAATGCGGAACGTGCCCCACAAAACAAAAACATCACCCAAAAAGAGCCTTCTTTACCAACAGCCGAGGCAAGAAAGGCCGAGCTAGGATTTTAAGCATGTCAGAATTAACACTGTCTCCTTTAGGCAAAGAGGCGACTTACGTTTCTCGGTATGCACCGGAGCTATTGTTTTCCATTGCGCGCAAAAACAATCGAGATTTTTTTGGTGTTGATGTTTGGCGGGCTTTTGAAGTTTCCTGGCTTGAGCCTAAGGGCAAGCCTGTGGTCGCCGTCGCTGAGTTCATATTCCCTTGTTTGTCTGCAAATATTATCGAATCGAAGTCGTTGAAGCTTTACTTAAATTCATTCAATGGGACATGTTTTGACTCGCTGGAAATGGTTTCGTCTACTTTAGTCCAAGATCTGTCTAAGGCTGCTGGCGGTGAGGTTCAGGTTAATTTGCAAATACTCAGCGATATGCAACAAGCTAAAATTGACATTCCTGAAGGCGTTTGTTTAGACAACTTAGAGGTGTCGTGTTCGGTGTATCAGCCCGACGCAAGTCTTTTAAGTGTGGGCAGGCCATTGGTTGAAGAGAAACTGTACTCGCATTTATTAAAATCGAATTGCCCCGTGACCGGACAGCCCGACTGGGCGACTGTCGAGATTGTTTATCAGGGTCAGCAAATTCAACATGAAAGTTTGCTGCAATATATTGTTTCCTATCGCAATCACAACGAGTTTCACGAACAATGCGTCGAGCGCATGTTTATGGATATTTTAAATCGTTGTAAGCCGCAGCGCTTAATGATTTGCGCCCGTTATACCCGTCGCGGCGGGCTTGATATCAATCCATTTCGATCAACCCACCCTGTTAATTTTCAAGCAAAAAGACTTTTCAGGCAGTAAGCCTGCGACACCAAAGCGATTTGACGAGCCCAAATAAGCTAATCACCGCCCAAGAAGCTTCCATCAAAAAAGCCGAAAGATTCCATTCGTCGAGCAAAGACCAAACGATGAGCACGGCCCCTACGAAATTAATCAGCGAATAAGGCCATCTATGCGCTTGCATGCGATCGATGCTGAGCAAAAAATAAGCAATAATGATGATAATGACGCCAAATATACCAAAAATATCAGGGATGTGTGACACCGAAAACTCCTAGCATAGGGGGTAGGGGGATTTTAAATTTAAGAACAGTAAGTGCTACCAGGAATCGCCCCATTTGGCTTTTTTTGCTTGCCGCATTTTTTCTTGTCGACTGCGTGGAACCACCTCGCGTTTTAAACCAACTGATGTGCACAAATCTACATAAATATGTCCTGGTCTTTTCATGGGCTTTTTAATGATGCGTGACAAGGTTGACAGCGGAGGCTCATCTGGACTAGCAACTAGGTAGCAGTATTTTTCATCTTCGTAGTTCAGTTCAACATTTTTGATGAGACGGTGGAAACGTTCTCTGGGTAATCGCTTCGAGAAATGGCACCAATCAGGTGCATTGATCGGGCAAGGATTTTGATGAGGACAAGGTGCTAAAATAAAGAAACCTTGGTTTATGATTTGCGTGCGCATGGTCATCAAGTTTGTGTAACCTTGCGGTGTGCCAGGCTCGATGACAATCATGATTTTCTGCGTTGCTTTTAAGCATTTGGCTAGAACGTTTTGCCGCACCGCCGGATTCATTTCTCCCAAAGAATAGGAGGCGATAGTTAAATCGCTTTTTGGAAATTCTGGCATATTAGCGGCATCGCTTAAATGCCACGTTGCATTTTTAAAAGCAAGATCTGGCAAGGACTGAAACAAGCGTTTTCCAAGTTCTAAAAATTGGAACTCTTTTTCCAGCAAGGTTATTTTCTTGAAAGTATGCAATGAAGACAGCGCAAAAGCGCAAGTCCCAGGCCCAGCGCCGATATCAAGTACACTTTCGAGAGCAAGTTCCGGCCGTTGCTTAAATAATTCTGTGAAAATATGGACAGCTACTTCATAAGTAGCAGGCATGCGTGACGCCGCATAAGCCACGCAATGTTCTTTCGATAGTTTGAAAGAAACTTTTTCAAAACTTTTTTGCCGATAGTGCTGGCTTAATTCTTCGTAAGCACGAACAAGATGACTTGAATTAAGGCTGGCTATTTCTTGTTCAATAGCAAAATGAAGTTCGGGAGATAAAAACATGTTTTGGTTTGTTCAATATTTATAGCAAAAAAGCAAAAGGGGTTTCTTCTTGTTGGTTATTCGTCTAGCGCTGGTTATGATTTTCTATTTTACGATGGCACAATCTGTAGCTGCAGCTGAATTGTCAGTAAAAGGGATTTATCATCGCGCGCGCTCAGCGAAGCAAGAACCAGTGCGCGATGCCTATTCCGATATGAACGACAATGATATCTATGAGCAAATTGAAGTTTATGCCGCAACTGACGACTCTTCTACAGTGGATTACTCGTTTCAAGCAGGTCACTCGGCGACTCGAATTTCTCATAGTGTTTCTAGAAAACAGATCGAAGAAAGTGGCGCCAGAGATTTACTCGATATTTTAAAAGTTGTTCCTGGCTTAGATGTTTCCAAGGAAGCCAACGGCTATTTTAAAGTAGGCTACCGAGGGCTTAGAGAAGATACGCGCATGAAATTAGTGATTGACGATGTCAGTGCGCAAGACAGCTACAGCGGGCGTAATTTTTGGCAAATTCCGGCAGACTTAATTGAACTTGTCGAGATTATTTATGGACCTGATTCAACTGAATTTGGCATGGACGTAATTAGTGGCGTTATCAAGGTGACTTCCCGTCGCCAAGATGGGCTGTCTGCGCATGTCTATGGTGGTGGATTTTCAACCTATGCGGGCAGCGTCGTGCTGGGTGGAAAGCTGGCTGGAGGTCAACACTATTTGACTGCGCAAATGGAAGCTGAAGAGGGGCCAAGGCTTGCGGTTTTGGCCGATCGTTTTTCCCGTCAAGGTATTGTTCGAGATTCCGATGATATGGTGACCCAGGCCAAGCGCTTTCTTTTTTCCTCAACATTTAGCAGCGATGTGGTCATTTCTAAAAAAATGGATACGCATTTGTTAAGTCATGGCCAATTGTTTTGGCAGCAGCGTGGTCCATATATTGGCGCCTTTGATGTAGTCAGTCCCCATTCAAAATTATCCTGGCTAATGTGGAATATGGATGTGCGCTGGCATGTGCCCTATGCCAAGTCGAATATTTTTTCCATGCAATTTTATGCCAACCAAAATGTCATTGATAATTTTTCTCAATTGACCCCGTCTGATTATCTTTTTAAGGATGGAATACTTTCTGATGTGAAATACAATGTATTAACTTTAGGCGCGGAAATTAAAAATATTATCCACCTGTCTTTAGATAATGTTTTAACCATGGGTGCCCGTGTCGAATCGGCAGGAATTTTAAAAGATTCATTTTCCATAGCCATGAACCGCACTTTAGACGGAGAGGCACAAAAGTTAGCACCCATTTTGGGACTGCCATTTATGCAAAATCAGCCATGCAGCTTATATGGTTTTAGCTCTAGTTTGTACGGTTCATGTCGCATGACCTTTAGTATTACGGCCTTGGATGAGTGGCAAATTGAAAAGTCGCTGCAATTATTTGCAGGCTTTCGCTTGTTCTCATTTTCTGACGTTCAATTTGATTTCTGGAGTCACTTTAATCCTAAATTAGGTGCGGTCATTATTCCGGGGCGCAACTGGATGATAAAAATTATTTTGCAACAAGGCATTCGTGTGCCCACCTTTAAAGAGTTATACGATCAGACACCGAAGACATTTTCGGGGATTTCTCCTGGGCAATTTCTCGGAAATAGCCAACTCAAAGCAGAAAATGCGAGGTCTGGTGCTCTTAATCTGACTTACAGCGAAACGTTTCAAAATATTGAATACGTTTTAGAAGCTGGCGGGCATCTTTCTCAAGTTGATAATGCCATTGAAAAAATTGACATGAAAGGCGAGCAAAATAATTTAAGCAATAATGGTCGTTATCGTGTGCTGGGAGCAGAAGCCATCGCGCGGGCAAATTTTCAAAGTGGCAGCTATGTGTTTTTCAATATGGCTTGGTTTCGCTCCTATTGGCAAGAAATAGAAGGCACTGGAAATGCCAATTTCCCAGGTAACTTGATTGCCAATCTGCCAGAATTACGCGTGAATACCGGGGTAAATTTGTTGCTAGGGCGTTTGGGATCGCTTTACCTGGTGACAGAGCTTGGCTCAGAAAGACGCAACAATAGCCGCAGTGATTTAGAAAAACAGCGTCCATTTCAGATTGCGCCGTACGCAATTTTTAATGCCTCATTTCGTAGTCGCACTTTCTTTAATTATTTTGTTTTGCACGGCAGTGTTTTTAATCTTTTTAATTTTCATACTCAAGATGATGTTGCTAGACCAGATAATTTGCCAGGATTAGTGCCACGAGAGGGCATCGCTTTTTATCTTGGCGTGAGTTTAATGATTTAGGGGCACTTGCTTGCTCAAAGCAAATAACGCTTGTCGTAACTATATGCATGGTTAAGATAACGGCATAAATATTGTGGAGCCTTTATCATGTTTCATGCAACGACAATCTTAGCGGTACGCAAAAAAGGCCGAGTGGTTTTAGCCGGGGATGGGCAAGTATCCATGGGCAATACCATTGTAAAAGCCAATGCTAATAAATTACGAATTTTGAACGATGGTCAGATTGTTGCAGGTTTTGCCGGCAGTACAGCCGATGCCTTTTTACTTTTCGATATGTTCGAGAAAAAGCTAAAAGAGCATGGCGGGCAATTTGTGCGTGCGGCGGTGGAGTTAGCCAAAGATTGGCGCTCTGATAAAGTTTTGCGACGATTAGAAGCTTTGCTGCTCGTCGCTAATGCCGACCGTACCTTGGTGATTTCCGGTAGTGGCGATGTTTTAGAGCCAGATGTGGATGTGCACGCCATTGGTTCTGGTGGAGCCTATGCTTTGGCTGCGGCCAGAGCGTTGTTAGAAAACAGTGATTTAGATGCCAAAACTATTGCGGAAAAGTCCATGCAGATTGCTGCTGAAATTTGTGTTTTTACCAATCGTAATTTTGTATTTGAAGAACTAAAAACCGCAAAATAATTAAATGAGGATATAAAATGGTTGGGAAAATTCGTTCATTTACGCCGCGCGAAATAGTTTCTGAATTAGACAGATATATTGTGGGTCAGGATGCCGCCAAACGTGCAGTGGCCATTGCTTTACGTAATCGTTGGCGACGTCAACAGGTTGATCCCAAATTGCGTGAAGAGATTTCTCCCAAAAATATTATTTTGATTGGCCCAACCGGTTGTGGCAAAACAGAAATAGCCAGACGTCTGGCAAAATTGGCAGATGCGCCTTTTGTCAAAGTGGAAGCAACTAAGTTTACCGAAGTCGGTTATGTGGGTCGCGACGTAGATTCCATGGTGCGCGACTTAGTCGAAGTCGCTGTGAAAATGTGTAAAGAGGAAGCTCTGCAAATGGTCAACGCCAAAGCACAGGTGATTGCCGAAGAGCGTGTATTGGATTTGTTGATGCCGCCGCCGATCAGTCATCAAGGTTCGCGCTTACCTTTTGATTCTTTCAATATGGGCAAAGCCGAGGAAGAATTCAAGCCCAAAGTAGAAGATAAAAGCCGAGAAAAGCTGCGTGACTTATTGCGCGACGGTATATTTAATGACCGAGAAGTGACTGTTGAAGTCAGGCAGGCGATGGTTGCGCCCATGATGCAAATGTTTGCCCAGCCCGGTATGGAAGACATGGCCAGCAATCTGCAAGATGCTTTGCAAAATGCCATGAGCGGGGCTAAGAAAAAACAACGTAAGGTTAAAATTGTCGAGGCTCTTGAATTGATAGCTGCCGAAGAAGCGCAAAAATTAATTGATATGGATCAAGTCCACCGTGATGCCGTTAGCCGGGCTGAGGAGTCAGGTATTATTTTTGTCGATGAAATTGACAAAGTGGCAGGCCGAAAAGGGGGCAGCGGCCCTGATGTGAGTAGGGAAGGGGTGCAACGGGATATTTTACCGATTGTGGAAGGCAGCGCAGTTGCCACTAAATACGGGACTGTGCGTACCGATCATGTTTTATTTATCGCGGCCGGCGCCTTTCATATCTCAAAACCCAGCGATTTAATTCCCGAACTGCAAGGACGCTTTCCAATTAGAGTGGAATTAGAGCCTTTAACGGAAAAAGATTTTGAGCGGATTTTAAAAGAACCAGAAAACAGTTTGGTTAAACAGTACACCGCACTTTTGTTGACAGAAAAAGTGGAAGTTAACTTTACCGACGATGGCATTAAAGAAATTGCCAAAGTCGCTGCCGAAGTCAATGCTAGCCAGGAAAATATTGGTGCCAGACGTCTTTATACGGTGATGGAAAAACTTCTTGAGGAAGAAAGTTTTTCTGCGTCCGATAAATCGGGTACCCATGTGGAAGTAACGGGCGAGCTGGTCCGTAAACGCTTATCGCCTATTTTGCAGAATGAAGATTTAAGTAAATTTATTTTGTAGTTCAGATGCTTGCCGTTGTATGATTGCTAGGTACGATTCCTAAGGGGGAGAGCAATGGCAGCACAGTTACCAATCGAAGAGGCATTGGCACTCTTGAGTGAGCAGGCAAAGCGTAAAGATATCACTAACCTAGATCTTGATGCTTTAGCCGAGCAAGGCCAAGCACTTTATGATGGCAAAAATAAAGGAACATGGAATGCTTTCAAAATTTTTTTTGCGGGCATGACTCCTTCTTATCGTCGTAGCCGCATGCAAAATGAGGCGTCTCATAAAGAGCTGAAATACTTAATCAGCAATCGAAAAGAAGAGAATAAATTGGTGGCTGAGCCTGAAAGCCTGGGAGCGGTGCTCACAGATAAGCCTGTGCCTCTTGAAAAAACACCAGCTCGAACTAAGAATCCGGATAAACCTGCTAAAAAGGAAGCAGCAGGGCCTAAGCTTAGTAAAAAATATGAAAAATTGAGTGATAAACTTGCAGTCTTAAAACAGCAAGCGACCAAAGAGACGCTACCGGCTAAAATGAAGGCGTTGTCTAATTATCCTCTTTTAAGCAGTGATATTTCCAAAGAAACTTCTGTATTGAAAAACCTGCTAAAATTGAAGGGTAAAAATCCAGAAGCAAGCCTACTTCTTAAAGAACAATTGACGCTTTTAGAGACGCTAAAGAAACAGGTTGATCTGGCCAGTGCGCAGTTGGCTAAGCGTATTGAAAGTATGTCGAATGCTAAAAAATAAATATCGCTGTCAATGTGGTTTAAATATTTGGTAAAATATTTGGGAGTGGGACCATGAAAGCGCCGACAAAGCAAAAATTTATTGATAGCGAGCCGTTAACGCCGGAGCAAGAGGCTGAACTACAGTATGAGTTAGATACCTTAAGTGATTTTAACAACGAAGTATTCCCTCCTCAGTCAGTGAAAGCATTAAAAAAGATTTCGGTTCTCGAGGGTGCTCATCCTAAAATAGTTCCTTTTCTGACAGAAATTCACCAAGAAACGCAAATGCCTATTTGGGAAAACATTGGGGATAAGGACTCAAGAAAACCATTTGCAAAAAAACTGAAAATAATTAATGCCGCAGCAAAAAAAAAGATAAAACACGATGCACTAAAAGAATATCCCGAAAAATTAACAGCACTTTATCATGCCTTTGCCTTGACTGCTTCCATCGCCAAAGAGACAAGTAAATTAAATGCCATGTTGAGTCTTTCCAAAAGAAATCAAGATTTAGGCCAGCAACAAAAAATTGGGCAAAGTGTTGCAGAGCGCATGTTGTTTTTGAAAAAAGCTGCACAGCAAGTCGAACTCGTGCGTGAGACTTTACAAAAACAGATTACCGAGCCACTATCTAATCGGAATTAGCCAGCGTCGAGAAATAACTGGCCTGTGGGTGATGGAATACCAGTGCGCTCACGCTCGATTCTGGGTCCATCATAAAACCATCGGTGAGCTCGACTCCAATATGTGCTTGCGGTTTTAACAAATCCCATAAGATAGCTTGGTCTTCTAGGTTAGGGCAGGCCGGATAACCAAAACTATAACGTCTGCCGTGATAACGTGCCGAGAAAAGATCACGCATGCGAAAATTTGCGGCATCGGCAATTCCCCACATGGCACGCATTTTTTGATGGAGCCATTCCGCTGTAGCCTCGGCAGTTTCAATGGCCAGTGCATGGAGAATGTGGCTTTTTAAATACTCACCGCTATTTTTAAAATCATCTGCTAACTCTCTAACAGGTGCCTTGCTTCCTTGGCAGGTTGTGACAAAAATTCCCACATAATCACGGATATTGGATACCTTACTGGCCACCAAATCAGAGAGACAGCGATTATCGCCGCCCTTTTGTCGGGGGAAATCAAAGCGGGTACATTCTTGTCCTTTTTCGTCTAGCAGAATCAGCAAATTACCATCGCTGACGGCACGCATAAATTGATAAATGGCACGGCAATTAAAAAGCCGTTTGCTTAAAACTTCTTCTTGCATATCGCGCACAGCAGCGTGAAGTGACAACGCTTTACTGTCTTCTTTGGCAAGCAAATCTTCGAGGCGTCCCTTTAAACCCAAGTGCCTGGTGTAAAGCATGGAGGGATTCATGTAAGGCCAAATTTCTTCTAAAGAAAGTGTGTTGAAAACATTAAGTTGCACATCTGGCGGCGCAGGTTTGGGATTTTCATGCTGAATAATCACTTGCGTGTTGTTGATGTTTTCCAAAGATATTTCGGTGGGCAATATAAGTGCTGCCTGCAATTTAAGTTTTTTATCTTCGATGAAATCTTGAAGCTGTTTTTGCTCATCAGGGTTGGTGGCTTGATTTGCCAGCGCAAGTCCCATCATGGCATCTTTGGCATAGCAAACCAGACCATCGTATTTTGCGGCAATTTTATTGTAAGTAAATTTTTCACTTAAAGCAGCTCCTCCGACCAACAAAGGCACATGGATTCCAGCTTCCTTGAGGGCCTCGGCGGTGATAACCATTTCCTGTGCACTTTTTACCAGTAAGCCACTTAAGCCGATTAAATCAGGTTGATGTTTTTTAAAGGCGTCAATCAAAGTTTGCGGCAGGACTTTGATGCCGAGGTTAATTATCTCAAAACCGTTATTGGAAAGAATAATGTCGACTAAATTTTTACCAATATCGTGGACGTCCCCTTTGACGGTGGCCAAAATCATTTTGCCTTTTTGGGCGCTCTCTGCTTTTTCCAGGTAAATTTGTAAGTGTGAGACCGCGGCCTTCATGACCTCGGCAGATTGCAAAACTTCGGCAACAATCAATTGGTTATTACCAAAAAGTTCACCAACTTTTTTCATGCCTTCCATTAAGGGGCCGTTGATAATAGCGAGCGGATCTAGGCTTTGTCGCATTTCTTCTAAATCTTCCAGCAAACCAGATTTAGATCCCTCGACAATGGCCAAGGCTAAACGCTTTTCTACTGGGGTACTTTTGCGATCGCAAGCAGGTGCGGCGATTATGCTTTTGCTGCGAAAATGCGCGACAAACATAGCCAGCGCCTCGTCGAAAGTCTCTAAAGTCGCATCAATCAGATTTTCACATAAGCGAATTTCTGCTTCAGGTATTTGCGTGATGCGTTGCAGTTTTTCTGAATTGATAATGGCCATATCGAGGCCAGCTTGAAAATTTTGATGCAAGAAAACGGTATTTAAAACTTCACGTCCTTGAGCAGGTAAACCGAAACTGACATTGGAAATGCCCAAAATGGTAAAGCATTCTGGTAAATGCTGTTTAATCAGTCGCACACCTTCAATGGTTTGCCGTGCTGAGCCAATATATTGTTTGTCACCGGTGCCGCAGGGGAAAACCAAAGGATCAAAGATAATGTCCCGGGTCGGTATTTGATATTTGGTCGTGAGCAATTGGTGACTGCGCTTGGCGACGGCTAATTTTCGCTCAATGCTTACCGCCATGCCTTGTTCTGGATCTTCATCAATGCAGCCGACCACGACAGCGGCACCGTATCTTCGAATCAGGGGGCAAACTTTTTCAAAACGCTCTTCGCCATCTTCCAGGTTAATCGAGTTAACGATGGATTTACCTTGAATGCGTTTCAGGGCTGCTTCTAAAACTTCAGCATCGGTAGAATCAATCATGAAGGGAGCGCGGATAGTTTTAGTGGCGTATTTTAGAAAATCCACCATGTCAGATTTTTCATCGCGATCAGGATTGGCCAGGCAAATGTCGACGACATGTGC
>CANFCB010000002.1 GCA_947445025.1 Myxococcales bacterium | reverse complement strand
AAAATCACTTTCACCTTTAAGAATTTTTTCAATATCTAATTTTTTAGTAGTATGCACGACGGCTCCCAGTGCTTCTTCCAAACCTTGCAAGGCCTCCTGGCTTAGTCTTTCCGTATCTTCTGAAAACATTTGCCTTTTTGCTGTCGCAAATAGATCCGCCATATTGACTGAATCGTCTTGACTAGCGTCTACCGGTGCCTCTATTTTACCTTTGCCCAGGTCTTGATATTCTTTTAAAGATGGTAAATCGTGCAAAGAATTCAATCCAAAAAATTCTAAAAACTGCCTGGTGGTTCCATATAAAAGTGGACGCCCCAGCCCTTCTGACTTTCCTAAGATTTTAATCAATTTTAAACTGAGTAATCTGCGCATCGCCGATGAACTATCCACGCCGCGCATTTCTTCGACTTCAATACGTGTCACCGGTTGGCGATAAGCAACCATGGCCAATACTTCTAACTGCGACGGCGCCAATTTTTGCGGTTTTTCCTGCAAAAATGCCCGAACCGCAAATCCCCAGCGCGGATTGGTGCGAAAAACATAGCCACCGGCCAGTTGCACAAGCTCCAGCCCTTGCCCCGTCGTGCGCTCAGTACAATTCCATTTATCAACCAAAAACGCCAATGCTTCGTTTAAATCCTTTTTGCTAATGCCATACCCTTGGCGTTCAAATACTTCTTTCATGGAAGCGATTGATAAAGGCTCTGCAGACGCAAAAATAAAGGCTTCAATGACAGCAGGCAAATCTTCAGGATTTATAACGATGGGTTCTATTGCTGCAACGTGATTAGTTTCTTCTTCAGTGCTTATTTCAGCCATTTTTCCCCCACTACAAATTTGTTACTCATCAATTTGGCAATTGTTCGTCGTCAAGATCCGCCACTAAATCTTCGGTTCTAGCCTCAAGATTTTCTCTAACTACCGACAAAGAAATCACCGCACTTTGCCACTCTTGCTCCACTTCAATTAACTTGAGGCGCACCATTTCGAGTACGGCTAAAAAAGTCACGATTAAATCGATTTTGCTTTTGGCTTGAAAATGTAAAAGCGCTTCGGAAAAATTAAACTGAAAGTGCACCCGGCAAAAATCAATTAATTCCGTTATCCTCGCGCGCACGCTCATTTTTTCAAATTGAACGGCATGCACAAATTGCGGTTTGCGATTTGCCATAGCGATGGCAAATATTTCAATCAGGTCATAGACCTCAATGGCAGCAAGCGGCACCGGCGTATAACTATCTGGCTGATTTTCCTCAAGCATGACGCCAGAATTATCTCCGCGACGTAAAAAAGCTTCTGATCCAATACTGTACATCTCTTTTAATTGAGCGGCAACCTCTTTGAACTTTTGATATTCAAGCAAGCGACGCACTAACTCTGCTCGCGGATCTTCTTCCTCTTCATCGAGGCTCTGTGCTGCTTGCTCGTCTGGCGGCAAAAGCATTCTGCTTTTAATCTGCGTAAGGCTTGCCGCCATCACTAAAAAATCGCCGGCTAAATCCAAATCCAGCGTTGTTATTTCATCCAAAGCTTCCAGATATTTTTTGGTAATAACTACAATAGGGATATCAAAAATATCCATGGAATGTTTTTTAATCAAATGCAGTAATAAATCGAGGGGGCCTTCAAAAGCGGGAACATCAATCAGCAATTGCTCTGATTCCATGTTGGGAACATAGTCCTTAGCATCTTTATCGTTAAACTTCCCCCGCGCCTCGATTTTGCAATTTTCATCGCCCAATTGCACCCTCGTCATACCAGGTGCATCTGTCAAATTTAAATCAAGAACCATATTATGCCACTCACTACTACTCGTACCGCCGCTACAATGAGCGCACCGCCCCCAAAAATCAAAACCCCAAGCAAGACCCAGCTCAAAGAGTGTCCGATGACTTCATAACGCTCAGCAACTCGTCTTGGAAGTAATGCAACTAACACTTTGCTCCCATCTAACGGCGGAACTGGTATTAAATTAAAAACGAACAATGCAGCATTCAAATAGATGAACTGAAACAATAAACCGCCCACAGAGTAACCAGTAAGGTCATCATAACCTAAGTTGCTTAAAAGCAATATTAACAGCATCGAAATAAATGCTAAGAGCAAGTTAGAAAGGGGCCCAGCAACTGCTACCAGCAATTCGGCAAAGCGCACGGGCACTCTTTTGCCAAAGATTTTACGGGTAAGCGCATGCGGATTATAAGGCGTTGGTTTACCAGCGGCAAACAAAGGCATACCGGTACCACTTAACGTCGAGAACACAATTAGAAGTGCCGGCAAACCCACCGTCCACACTGGATCTATATGCCGCAACGGATCTAAAGTGAGCCGTCCCATACGCGTCCCCAAATCATCGCCTAGCCATTTAGCCATCAAAGCGTGCGCATATTCATGAACTGCCACAGCTAAAATTAAAGGGCCAATAATCACGACTAATTTAAAAAAAATTTGTTCCATAAGAATAATCCTGCCAGTGCAAAGACCTGTGCAAAGTAGGCAGGCAGCGCAGGGCTGTCAATCCCAGCTGACCTCAGCTCAAGGCACATACATCGCTTGCTGCTCTTCCATGTAGCGTTTAACGCCTTTGACTACGCCTTCGGCCAAAGCATGCTGATACACATCGCTTTTCAAGCGTTTTTCTTCTTCCTTGTTGGAGATAAAAGAAGTTTCAATCAAAATAGCAGGCATGCGTACGCCCATGAGCACATAAAATAGCGCATGTTTTAAACCAAGATCTCTGGCGTCGTCCCAGCGTTCTCTGACCTTAGAAAACATGGAAGACTGGACAACTTGCCCTAAGCGAATGCTGTCGCTCACGTTGGATTTCATGGCCAAATCTGCCAAAATAAATTCTAGATTTGATATTTCCGTTTCACTCATGGCATTCTCCCGCGCCGCTAAACGAATGGCATAGCGTTCGTTGCTAATATTTAGATAATAAGTCTCAATCCCCATCGCATGCTTATTGGGCGCCGCATTGGCATGAATGGAAATGAATAAATCCGCTTCTAGATTATTAGCGATTTCCGTTCGCTTCGATAAATTCAAAGTCTGGTCGTGATCACGAGTCATATAAACTTTAACGCCGGGCATTTCTTTTTCCAAAACACGTTTCACGCGCTTGGCAATTTCCAGTGTCACCTGTTTTTCCTGCAATCCTCGTGGGCCAATTGCCCCTGGATCATCGCCGCCATGACCTGGATCAAGCACAATAATTTTGGATCGAGCTACTGTTGGTGCGCGCAAAAATTCAGGCATTTTTTTAGGCTGTGTACTTGACGCAAGCTCACTCTTTTTGCCGCCAGCCGGTTCCGTAAAAAATTCTAAGACTAATTCTTTTTCTTTGGGGATAATTTTGAAGCCAACATCATCATCCACTTCAAAAACCAGACGAACCACATCTGCGGCAGGCTGACCGACTCTTACTTTGTAAACTTTTGCCTGATTCACTTCAAAAATTGGAGAAATCTGTTCTCCCAACTTCACAGGCGATAAATCAAAAAAAATACGTCGCGGCTTATCGTCACTTTTGGCAATTTCACCATGGCTCAAATGAATTTTTTCTAAACCCGCTACCGCCACACGCAATTTTTGATTTAATTCTTGAATCGATATATTGTGAATGGTGGATTTGGCTGAATTGGGTGGCGCCTGCATATTTTTTTTAATATAAGCAACACGAGACAATGCTTTATCGGCTACCTTTTTGCTAGGATATTTTTTCACGACGACCATGTAAGCATGCACCGCAGCATTCATGTCCTCGCGCGTCTTGGTAATTTGCGCAATGTCTTCGCTTAATTGCGCAGAATACAACAAAGCTTGCCCTGACTTATCCGATGACGGACTTTTTTTGGCATATTTTTTGAAACGCACAATCAAGGATTCATAACGGTGACGGTATTTACCTGCTTTTAAATCCTTCTTAAATGCAGTCTGTTCTTTTACTAGACTTTCAAATGTATCACCGCGTACTACTGAGGCTGCGTCCGTTGCAACCAGCTGCATCACTGCACAAAGAAACAAACTGAAAGTTGCCCCTCCTCTTACCATATTTTCTCCCTCAACCTCATGACGCACATTTATTATTTGTAGCTTGTTACAGGGAGTTTCATCATAAGCAACCCAGCTCATTAAAGCCAATTTTTGACTTTGGTACAAAAATGGCTTTAGAAATCACGCAAAAAATCAGACAGTTAGAATGGAAACCATTGCAGCGCGCCTCAAATAGTTAGACAGGAGCAAGCGTGCGCTATGCAACATGTTAGTTTAGGGGGGATTAATATTTGATGCTAAAAAATTATACGAGTTCACAGAGACTTGCTGTATCATCTTTGAAAGAGCCAAATTAAGGGGAACAGTGATGATACCCATGAACCAGTATTTTCTTGTCGTTGCTATTTTGCTTTTGCTTAGCGTATTGGCAAGCAAAGTATCGAGCCGCATGGGCATTCCCTCACTGGTAGTATTCATCGTGATTGGCATGTTGGCAGGTACAGAGGGTGTCGGAGGCATTCAATTTGACAGCCCGGTAATTGTGCAATCTTTAGGAGTCATTGCCTTAATTTTTATCTTATTCTCCGCAGGTTTTGACACGCACTCGGCATTCGCACGTCCGGTACTATGGCAGGGTCTAGGACTTGCCACTTTCGGCGTCATTATTACGGCTTTTTTAGTTGCTATTTTTGCTTATTATATAATCCCCATGCCGTTCATTCATAGCTTGCTGTTAGGCGCGATCGTCTCGTCCACAGATGCTTCAGCAGTCTTTTCTGTTTTGCGTTCAAAACAAGTAGCTATGAATCCGCATCTTAAAACCTTGATTGAATTTGAATCTGGCAGCAACGATCCCATGTCGATTTTTCTAACGCTGGCCTGCATTGAATTGATACTCACACAAAATCTTTCCGGTTTTGACTTGCTGCTAATGTTTTTTTTACAATTGGTCGTGGGTCTTTTGGTAGGATTTAGTATGGGAAAATTCATTCCCTATATTTTTAATAAACTTAAACTAGAATACAGCGGACTATATCCTGTTTTAAATGTTGCTTTGCTCTTACTAACTTACGGCATTTCCTCATCTCTCGATGGTAGTGGATTTTTAGCGATTTATTTAACTGGCCTCATGATGGCAAAAGCAAACTTTAATCACAAAACAAATTTATATCGCTTTCATGATGGCTTTGCTTGGCTCATGCAAATCATCATGTTTTTAATTTTGGGATTACAAATTTTCCCCTCACAACTGCCTTCAGTGTTCCTCGTTGGCATCTTAGTTGCCGCTTTTTTAATGATCATCGCACGACCAGTGGCAGTCTACTCTGTCCTTTCATTGTCAGTCCTTTCTTTCAGAGAGAAAACCATGGTGGCCTGGACAGGACTTCGAGGCGCCGTCCCCATAATTTTAGCAACGTTTCCTTTAATTGCTCAAATTCCCCAAGCTAATATTATTTTCAACATTGTTTTCTTCATTGTCTTAACCTCAGTGCTCATCCAAGGAACCTTGTTAACCAGAGTCGCGCGCTTGCTAAAAGTGAATCAATAGCAAATTTTTAAAAAACTATTCCCACTCAATTGTGGCAGGCGGTTTAGAACTAATATCGTAAACCACGCGGCTAATACCTCTGACCTCGTTAATCAGGCGATTGGAAATGCGGCCTAGGATTGATTTAGGCAAATCAACCCAGTCAGCCGTCATGCCATCAATGCTTTCAACGCAACGCACCGCAATGGTTTCACCATAAGTTCGACCATCGCCCATCACGCCGACACTGCGCACCGGTAAAAGCACAGCAAACCACTGCCACAATACTTGGTGAATTTCTTTTTGCGCAATCGCCATGTCAATTTCTTCACGAACAATAAAGTCGGCTTTTTGCAAAACCTGGCATCTATCTAGTGTCACTTCTCCCAAAATACGAATCGCGAGTCCTGGACCTGGAAATGGTTGTCGTTCGATAAGTTTTTTAGGCAAGCCCAGCAATAATCCCAAAATCCTGACTTCGTCTTTAAATAATTCTCGCAAGGGCTCGACTAATTGAAAAGGCATATCTTCAGGCAGCCCGCCTACGTTATGATGGCTTTTAATCACGGCACTGGGACCGCCATGGGCTGAAACAGATTCCACGACGTCAGGATAAAGCGTGCCTTGCCCTAAAAATTGAATCTGGTTGCGCTTTTTTGCTTCCAGCGTAAAAATATCAATGAACAAATTGCCCACTATTTTTCTTTTTTGCTCAGGATCGGTCACACCCAAGAGCGCGTCATAAAATTGGGCTTTTGCGTCAACAATATGCAAATCAATATGTAACTGGTCTTTAAAAAGATTTTCGACATCCAGAGTTTCATTTAAGCGACCAAGACCAGTATCAACGTAGACACAAGTTAACTGATCACCAATGGCTTTATGAATCAAAGTGGCGGCAACTGAAGAATCAACACCACCGGAGAGCGCCATTAAAACTTGATTTTTTCCGACCTGCTTTTGAATGCGATCTTTTTGCTCTTGCAAAAACGAACCCATTTCCCATGAGGCAACCAGACCCGCAATTTCAAACAAAAAGTTTGCTAAGATTTTTTTGCCATCCGCCGTATGCGCAACTTCCGGATGAAATTGCACACCAAAAAACTTAGCGGCCGGAAAAAAAACCGCCGCATGCGGACAAGTAGCACTTTGCGCGATGGTCTCAAAGCTAATGGGAAGATCAGCAACTTGATCGCCGTGACTCATCCACACTGTCAAATCTGCAGGCAAATCTTTAAACAACAAGCAAGCGGCAGAAGTGGTGATTTCTGCGCGGCCAAACTCACCATGCTCGGCGGCATTCACCTTGCCACCATGGGCACTTACAAAAAGCTGCATTCCGTAACAAATCCCTAAAATTGGTTTATTTAAATCAGTTAGACCCAGCGGCATTTTAGGAGAAAACTTTTGACCAACCGAGGCTGGGCCACCCGATAAAATAATCGCTGCCGGCGCAAAGTTTTTAATCCTGTCACTTAAAGCCGTGCACGGAAAAATCTCACAGTACACTCCAAGCTCGCGAACCCGCCGGGCAATTAGCTGAGTTGTCTGCGAACCAAAATCAATAATGGCTACTTTATTGTTATTCATAGCCCGTTTCTGTCACGTTTTATGCCCGGCATCAAGCGAGTACAAAAACTTGGAAAGCCAGCCAATTGCCAGCAATCAAAACGCACAAGCTCAACAAAAAAAGAGATCCTCCATCAAGAATTGTTAGTCCGGCAAGTCCAAATCTCTGCCGATCGTCGTATTGAGATATACAGATATCTATATGTATGAGGTTGCATGCCATATCGACTTACAGCTGCCCGAGAACTTGGAACATTATTAGGAGCACTCGCTCACCCGCAACGCTTACTCATCATCGAGGAACTTAGGTTAGGCGAACGCGATGTCGCCTCCTTGGCCGCTGCTCTGAGAGTCGCCCAGCCGATCATTTCTCAACAGCTCAATCGCCTTCGATTGCTTCATCTTGTGACAGAACGTCGAGAAGGGCGCCACGTAATCTATCGCCTCTGCTATCCTCAGCTTGCAGAATGGCTTGATGCTGGGCTTGAGATCATCATGAAGGAAGCGGATCGAGCTCAAGAAGTGGCAGATGCATCAAAGAAAGCGCGCATAGCCTGGTCTACGGCGCCAGAAGGGAGCGAAGCATGAAGATCACAGACTCGATCAAGCAAAATGGATCTCGCGATCTCCTCGCCTCCGTAGTCGTGTTTTTGGTCGCGCTTCCCTTGTGCACATGGGAATCGCAATCGCATCTGGAGCACCTCCGGCTGCGGGGCTTATTACCGGCATGGTTGGAGGAATCCTCGTTGGCATGATAGCTGGCTCTCCTCTTCAAGTTAGTGGACCCGCGGCGGGCTTGACGATGATCGTATGGGCCATCATTCAAGACCACGGTATTGCAGCACTTGGCCCTATCGTTTTGCTCGCAGGCGCCTTTCAAGTCATCTTTGGTTTTGCACGTCTTGGCCCATTATTACAATGTGTACCACCTGCCGTAATCTATGGGATGCTCGCTGGCATAGGGGCGTTGATTTTCGCCAGCCAATTCCATTTCATGGTCGACGCACGCCCTAGCGGTTCAGGCCTTGAGAACTTTCTCACGATCCCAGAGTCAATTTGGAAGGGCCTCACTCATCCAAACCATGACGATGCAGCCATGCTGAGTATACTCACTTTGTCTACTCTCATCGCCTGGGAAATGTTTGTTAAGCGATTTACCAAATTCAAAGTCGTCCCCAGCGCTCTTATCGCTGTGACCTTTGTTTCATTTATTTATAATATCGGAGGATTTTCAGCCGCGCACGTGTCGATTCCAGAAAATCTTTTCGGTACTATTTCGTTCACCCACTTCGACGCGTTATCGATGATGTCGTGGAACATGGTAGGACTGGCACTCGCCCTTGCCGCCATTGCGAGCGCGGAGTCACTTCTATGTGCCACCGCAGTGGATCGAATGCACACAGGTAGCCGCACTGATTACAATCGTGAACTGATCGCTCAAGGGCTTGGTAACACAGTTTGTGGTCTATTTGGCGCCTTGCCGATGACTGGAGTCATTGTTCGTAGTTCGGCAAACGTTTCGGCTGGAGCACGAACGCGTCTTTCAGCTATTCTTCACGGTATCTGGCTGTTATTTCTCGTAGCCACTGCTCCTTTTGTCCTGCAATTGATTCCCATCGCATCACTTGCTGCACTCCTTGTCTTCACTGGCTACAAGTTGATGAAGCAGGACCTTCGCTCATTGCAACGATCTGGATAGTCGGGGGTCTACATTTTTTTCGCTACGGTAGCAGGAATTGTCACGACGGATCTTTTAAAAGGAGTGCTCTTCGGATTCGTATTAGCCATTATTAAAATTGTGTGGACCTTCACCCATCTACACGTTAAACTCATCAGCGAAGAAAATTTGTCTGAAACCAAAGTTCTTCTCGAGGGTTCTGCGACCTTCTTGCGATTGCCTAAGCTATTGCGCACCCTTGGTACTATTCCTCCGCACCGTGAAGTCCATTTTGTTCTAGAATCGTTTCATTACGTGGATCACGCAAGTCTACAAGTGATTGCCGACTGGGAGAAAAACTTCAAGGCGCGCGGTGGACGAGTTCACCTTGATTGGAATAAACTCCAGTACCTCAATGGTACGCCGTTATTTCGTCAGCAAAAAGAATACTTAGCAACCGATCTTTCAGAAGTAGCTTAAAAAATTGAGGAGAAAAGACAAACATGAAAAAACTCATCCAAGGTGTTCACAAGTTTCAGCAAGAAGTTTTTGGAACGCATCAAGAACTGTTTGCCAGGTTAGCAACGTCTCAAACACCTCACACTTTGTTCATTACGTGCTCAGATTCGCGTATTAACCCAAATATGCTCACACAGGCCAAGCCTGGCGAAATTTTTATCCTTAGAAATGCCGGTAACATTGTTCCAAACTACACAGATTTAGTAGGTGGAGAGGCTGCCACCATTGAATTTGCCGTCGCCGGGCTTGGGATCGAACACATTGTCGTTTGTGGTCATTCAAATTGCGGTGCCATAAAAGCTGTTTTGAACCCGGAGCTTTCACGCAATTTACCAGCCCTTACGAAATGGCTTGGCCATGCGGAGACTACGCGTTAACTGTTGAATGAAAATTACACAGACAGAACTGAGGACGAACATTTAAACATCGCCGTTCAAGAAAATGTTCTTTTGCAACTCGAGAATCTTCGTACGCACCCAGCCGTTGCGGCGCGTTTAGCTGAGGGAAAACTCCATCTCTACGGCTGGATATATAAAATTCCAACTGGCGAAGTTTTCGCCTATAATCCCATCGAAAATCAATTCCTTCCTCTGGCGGAAGTGAGCGGTGAAATTCCCGATTCTTGCTTTGTTGCTGAAGACGAGAAAACTCAAATTTGAGGATCTGCGGATTATGGAAATAGTCACTATCGGAACACCGCTATTATGGGCTGGCTTCACTTTATTTGTTCTGGGCATGCTGGTGCTTGATCTAGCCGTATTTCATCGCAAAGCCCACGAAGTTGGCATGCGCGAGGCCATTGGTTGGACAGTCTTTTGGGTTGGCCTTGCGCTCATATTCAACCTTGGTGTCTGGAATTGGTTTGGAGCTGAGCGAGCGCTCGAATTCCTTACTGGCTACTTCATTGAAAAAGCACTTTCTATCGACAACCTCTTCATATTCCTCGTAATTTTTTCTTACTTCTCTGTGCCCAAAGCATTTCAACATCGCGTGCTATTTTGGGGAATTCTAGGCGCCTTAGTCATGCGGGTAATCTTCATCGGCGTCGGAGCCGTGCTCCTACAGAGATATCATTGGATCATTTATCCTTTTGGGGCGCTGCTTATTTGGACAGGCGTCAAGCTACTGATTCAACGGTCAACGGAGGTTCACCCAGAAAACAATTTCCTTATTCGGCTCTTCAAACGCTTTGTACCCATGACCACCGATTACCGAGGAGCGGCCTTCGTAGTCATCGAATCTGGACGTAGATACGCCACTCCGCTCCTTTTGGTTCTGGTAACGATTGAAGTGACGGATCTCATTTTTGCAGTCGATTCCATTCCTGCCATTTTCGCAGTGACGTCGGATCCATTTATTGTATACACGTCGAATGTTTTTGCCATGCTTGGTCTTCGCGCACTTTATTTTGCACTTGCCGGAGTGATGGGAAAATTTCACTACTTGAGGGTAGGTCTGGCGCTGGTGCTTGCCTTTGTCGGAACCAAAATGTTGATCAGTGGTTTTTTCAAAATCCCTATTGTTGTTTCGCTAGCTGTTGTTGCTGTGCTCCTTGGGGGTGCGATTGCTGTGTCATTGCTATTTCCTCCAGTCCAGCCACCTCTGCCCATTCCTCCGCCTGATCCCGACGATAAATTAGACCAGAACAGGGACTAAATCCCTCAAAACGGCCTGGACAGTAGTGAGCCAACGCTTTCATAACAACCACGGTGGCGTGAACGACTGCAAAACCTGAAATGAAGAGTAATCCAAATTCCATTCTTTGCGTATATCAATCTTAGTATTCATAACCAGCGGACTAATCTCTGGTTAAATATGCGAGGTAGTAAAAATGGCTTGGTGCACGCGTTTAATTCATTTATCTGCTTTCTTGGGCGTTTTATTTTGTTCAACTTCTGCTTTTGCTATTTGGAAACCGTTTGAATGTAATATGTCGATTTCGAATGAGACTGGAACTGTAAAGTCAGTCAAATACAACTTAAATAATCGGGGACCTTTGTCAGATCCTTATGAATTTGATATTTCAAGTTTAGGTGTTGCAAATATTGAAATTAGTTTAGTCCCTAATTATCATGCATCAGGCTTGACTCCCGTTCATTATTTGACAGTTAAAAGTTCAGGCAGGCTTCTAACACAAGCTTCTTTTATGTACACGCAAAAACTCGTAGCTTTAAAATTACCAATTTCCAAAGACCGTGACGGTAATCCTAGATATCTCGAAGCTGAATGCCATCTCGGTCATCTTTATCTTTATGGTCCACTTTGAGAGCGACCAGGATCATTAGTTTCTCATCTTCAAAGACTCAGAATGCCTAAAATACTTTTTTCTATCCGAAGACCAAATTTCAACTTCCCCGTTGGCAATCTCAAAGAACCAAGCATGGAGTTTTAGAACGCCGGCCTGCTCCTTCTCACGAACCAGTGGATAGGAGCGCAAATTGTCAAGTTGATGCAAAGCATTAATACGCGCTACTTCGTCAATCGGCATTGCTGCCGGTAATGAATGATAGGCTTCATTCTGTACCGTAGCTTTTCGCCAAGCTTCTAGATTTTTTAGATTACTCGGTAGCTCTTGACGACCATGCAAAGCTTGCATCGCTCCACAACTCGAATGACCACAAACCACAATCTCGCGAACACCCAAGATACCCACGGCAAAATCAACGGCAGCTGATTCTGCAAAAACTTCACCCTCTGCACACTTTGGAATCATATTCCCTACGTTTCGAACAATAAACAGCTCGCCCGGGTCCGTCGATGTCATCAAATTCGGCTGAATGCGACTGTCTGAACAGGTAATAAAAAGTGTATGAGGAGACTGACCATGGGCCAATTCACCAAATAATTTTTTATAACGATGCCGCTCATCTTTAAGAAACCGATTCAGGCCCTTTTCGAGCCTTAAAGCCGGATCGCCTGAAATACTTCCTTCCAATATTTGCATTAACTCTTGCTCGGTTGAAGCAATTAGCTTGGATATTCTTCCTGAAGAATCAGCCGAAATTAAGAAAGCCTTTTCTTTCTCTGGTAAATCTAAGACAGCAACTTTAAGGCCGCGTTCAAGCAGTTCATGAATTAATTCTAGCAACATCTCCGCACCTGAGCCATCAATTTCTGTGACCGCATGCATATCGATAGTAATTCCACGTCCTCCATCTAGCTCAGCTACGTGACTTTTTAATTCATCTATTTTGAGTGAAGACAGAAACGTTAATGGTCCCTGCAATTCAAAGCGATACGAACCTGATGAACCAGAGCCAGATCCATAAAATTGAACCCGCGTTCTTCCCAGTTGCAGGGCAACGACAGCGAGTGCCGCCACTAATCCCCACTGCACACCCTGCAGTAAATCAACAAATACAATAACCAAAAAAGTAATGCCATAAACTGCCGCATCTGAACGAGACAAATTCCAAAGATTAATAAATTTTTCCGGATTCATCATTCTAGCAGCGATAGACAAAAGCAAACCAGCTAAAGCAGCAATGGGAATTTGACTAATCAAGGGTGCCAGCAACAATACCGTCGCCACCAAAATTAACGAATGTATAATCGATGAACGCCGGGTTTTTGCCCCAGCCATGACGTTGGTTGCCGAGCGAACAATAACGCCCGTCACAGGAATCCCTCCGAAAAAAGGCACAACCAAATTACCAAGTCCCTGCCCAATTAATTCTTGGTCTAAATCACTATGCTGTCCTCTCACCAATTTGTCGACAGCTGTCGAAGACAATAGCGTTTCCAAAGAAGCTAAAGCATAAATTAAAACCGCTGTCCCCAGCAGCTCAATCCAACTAATTCCTGATGGCCACACCGGAAAGCTTGGAAGAGGCAAACTTCTGGGAATCTCTCCAATCAGCAACAATTGCCCTTCAAAAAAATAAGCTGCCAGCATACTGGGGACGGCAATGGCGATAAGAGGCGACGGAATCTTTGACGATATTTTTGGTATTATCCATAAGAGAAAAATAACGCCCACAGCAACCAAAACCGGAGCGCCCTTACTTTCATCTATCAAAGTCCCTATATGAACCAAGACGTCAATCGTATGAGATTCACTGGGAGCCGGCAACCCGAAAGCTCGCGGCAACTGAGCAATCAAAATAATGGCCCCGATACCAGCCGTAAATCCTTCAATCACGGCAATAGGCATCAAGCGAACAAAACGCCCTAGCCCAAATACACCAGTAGCAATCTGTAACAAACCACAAATAATGCCAATAAATATAAGCCCCGACATTCCATACTTTTCAACGGCAAGTCCAACCATCACTGCCATGGCAGCCGCAGGACCGCTCACAGAAATAGAATTTCCTCCGAACAAAGCACAAACAATACCGGCGACGATCGCGGTTATTAACCCAATGGCCGGATCAACACCAGAAGCCAGCGCAATCGCCAGCGACAGAGGAACGGCTACCAATGCAAGCGTGAGGCCGGCAAAAAAATCTTCTCGCCAATAAAGTTTTCCGATCAACAACCGCCACTGTGGTAATAAAGAACGAATGCCCAGATCAAAACGAAAATAAGTTGTTTTCATGAACGTTGCTATTACGATAATTTGTCATTCGGACAATACGTTGATTCTCGGCTAAAACGCAAAACCTCTTAGTGCTACGTGTATTGCATGTTACTAAAAAAAGCGGCATGGACAGCGTAGCCAGCTTTTTCAAGTTTTTAAAAGGTGACGATGCATGACACAGATTCTCGACGGAAAAGCCATGTCCCGCCAAATTCTCGATGGACTAAAAAATGAAGTCGCAAGTTATCGGCAAAAAGGATTTAGAGCGCCAGGACTTGCCACCATCTTACTAGGTAACGATCCTGCCAGTGCTGTTTATGTGCGCAACAAAAGAAAACGAGCAGATGACGTCGGTATCAAAAGTTTTAAATATGATCTACCTACTCAAACTACTCAATTGGAATTACTCACCCTGATTGAAGAGTTAAATAACCAGGGCGAGGTTGATGGCATTTTAGTGCAACTACCTTTGCCAGCGCACATCGACACCAGCTTGGTTATCTATGCGGTCAATCCTGACAAAGACGTCGATGGATTTCATCCGGAAAATATTGGCAAATTGTCTTTAGGCCACCCGCGCTTTCTCCCCTGCACGCCTAAAGGTTGCATGTATTTGATTCAAGCATCCAAAAGCAAACTCCTAGGCGCACACGCGGTCATTGTCGGACGCAGCATAATCGTCGGTAAGCCCATGGCTTATATGATGCTCAATACCGATGCAACTGTAACCATTTGCCATAGCAATACGCGCAATTTGCGCGAACATACTAGACAAGCAGATATTCTAATTACCGCCACGGGTATCCCCCATCTAATTGGCGAAGGCGACGTCAAAGAAGGCGTGGTTATCATTGATGTCGGCATCAATAAGCTAGAAGATGGCACTCTGGTTGGCGACGTAGATTTTGATGCTGTCAAAAACAAAGCAGCGGCTATCACGCCGGTGCCTGGAGGTGTAGGCCCCATGACCATTTCCATGCTGCTAGAAAATACTGTTGCAGCATACCGGCATCATCTTTCTTAAAACTTAGGATTAAGTATGAAGCGCACCCCTCTTTATGATTGTCATATTCGCTTGGGCGCACAAATGACAGACTTCGGCGGTTTCGAAATGCCGGTACGTTATAGCGGCGACAAAGTCGAGCACATGGCGGTGCGCGAAAAAGTCGGATTATTTGATGTCAGCCATATGGGAGAAATTTTAATAGCGGGCCCTCTGGCAGAAGAAGATATCAACCGCCTTTTAACTAACGACGCTACTAAAATGCAAAATGGCCAAGCTTTTTATGCTGCCATGTTAAACACCGAGGGAAAAATTATCGACGATGTCGTGGCTTGCAAGTTTTCTGCTGAGAAATTTTTAATTTGCGTTAACGCTTCTAATCGAGAAAAAGATTTCAACTGGATTCGTGAAAATTGCAGTTACGCCAAAGATGTCAGTGATGATTTTGCGCAAATCGCGGTTCAGGGTCCTCGTGCCCTTGATTTAGTGGCTGCGCTTAGCCAAAAAGAGCTGGGTTTTCTCAAGCGCTATCATTTTGTCGAGGGAAAACTGCATCTGGAACTGCAAACTACAGATGCCATTATTGCACGCACTGGCTATACTGGAGAAGATGGCTTTGAACTTTATGTGCCAGCAAGAGATGCCGCTCTAGTCTGGGAAGCACTCCTAAAAGTTGGAGCGCTATGGGGCGTAATACCCTGTGGACTCGCGGCCAGAGACACATTGAGGCTTGAAGCCGGCATGTGTCTTTACGGAAACGATATTGACGAGGACACCACACCTTTAGAAGCAGGCCTCGACTTTGTTGTTAAATTAAACAAGACTATCCCTTTCATAGGTCAGGATGCGCTGCAGAAACAAAAATTAAACGGCATTGCAAAAAAACTTTGTGGCCTACGCGTTATCGGAAAAGGAATTGCGCGTCATGGTTACAGCATTCACGCAAAAACCGGAGAACGCATTGGCATCGTCACTTCGGGCACACAAACTCCCTACTTGAATCAAGCCATCGCACTTGGCTACGTTAACGGTACTTTCATGCACCCTGGAACAGAAGTTGCTGTTGATATAAGAGGGCAGCTGATTCCTGCACAAATCGTCCCTATCCCTTTTTATAAGAAAGCCACCAAGGAGTTATCATGACGGCACATATACCAGCTCACTTAAAGTACACCAAAGAACATGAATGGGCTTCAGCACAAGATGACAACGTCGTTACCATAGGCATTACCCATCATGCCCAACAACAGCTAGGAGACGTGGTTTACCTGGAATTGCCTGAAATAGGAAAAACCGTCGAGAAAGATAAAATTTTTGGCACTGTTGAAAGCGTGAAGGCTGTCAGTGATTTATTTTCGCCTTTGGCTGGCGTTGTTGTAGCGGTAAACGAAGCCTTGGTCAATCACCCTGAAGACATCAACCAAGATCCTTATGAAAAAGCTTGGATGATTAAAATCCTCATCAAACAACCTGAGCATCTAGACGAACTTATGGACAGTGTCGCCTATGCACGCTATCTTGGGCAGCATACTAAATAGTGGAGATTATATGAAATTTTTTGCGCGTTGGTTAGTAAATGCTGCTGGTTTTTTTGCCGCTATCCTCGTGGTTCCAGGAATTACCACTGCTGCTCAAAGCAGATGGGATATAGTGTTCATTGCCGTTGTTGCCGGCCTGGTCAACACCGTCATCGGTCCCATCTTTAAATTTTTCACTTTTCCTTTTGTTTTCCTAACACTTGGTTTGTGGCTTTTGATTGCCAACATGATTATGTTTTGGTTTGCCGGTTATTTGGGCCATGAAATGGGATTTGGTTTTACCGTGAACGGCTTTTGGGCCACTTTCTTAGGTGCTTTAATGGTCAGCATCGTCAGTTCCATCTTTGGAAAACTCATTTCGGCTAGGTGAGGGATATTTTGATGCGCTTTTTTTTATTGTTTTCATGTTTATTTGTTTCTTTTGTCGCTAATTCAGAGCAAATAAAAGTTGGGACTATCGGCGATCCGCCTTATGTAATCTGGAAAGAGAACCAGGTCACCGGATTTAGCATCGGTTTATGGAACATCATTGCCGAACGGCTGCAACTAAAAACCGAATTCAAGAATTTTGACAGTCTAGAGCAAGCTTTGCAAGCCCTCAAAGATCATAGTGTCGACTTACTAGTTGGCCCGATTGCTGTTACGCCTGAGTTGGCCAAAAATTTTGCCTATACCCAGCCTTATCACCGCGTGCAACTGGGGGCTGCTACCTTACAAAAATCTCACACATACTGGCAGCATGTTAAGAACATTATTGGGAAAAATTTCTTTTTTTACGCCATAATCTTAGTTTTATTCTTTCTTCTGACTGCATTTTTGATTTGGACTTTTGAACGTAAAGCCAATAATGAACAATTCCATGCTAACCCTAAAGATGCCATTTCAGAAGGCATCTGGTTTACTCTTTCCACATTGACAACCAATGGCTATATGAAATTTCCTGCTTACTGGAAAGGGCGCATCGTTGCCAGCCTATGGATGGTGTTTGGATGTTTACTTTACGCATCGATTATTGCCAGCCTTACCTCTTTTTTTACACACACAGAAAACACCCAGGAAAACTTTATCGGTCAGTCGTTAAATGGGAAAAAAGTTGTCGTTGCGGATCAAGCCATCGCGGATTTAGTCAATGAAGATTTTAACACAATCAATTACCTAGCGAATACAATGGATAATGCCTTTTCTCAATTGGAAAACGATACAGTATACGCTATTGTCTACGATAAAGCACTGCTACGTTACTATATTAAAGATCACCACGAAACACAGGCAATTCTCTTGAGCACCTTGCTTGCCGGGGAGCACTACGCATTCTTATTCGCCAGTTTTGATAATAAATATTTTAATAAGGTCAACGAAGAGATAATACGCACAGCCTCAGATAACAGCACGAACAAAATTAAGGCAAGATGGATCAAATAATTTCAATTTAATTGAGGTGACTCATGACCATTCATCGAGGAAAAGGCAACTTTATTAACGGTCAGTTTGTGAATGCTGACGAGTGCGAAATTGTCAGTGTTAATCCTGCTACTGATTATTCGCCTGTGTTTACAACAAAAACGGCACTTGCTCATGTCGACCTCGCCGTAAAATCTGCACACCAAGCCATGCCACATTGGTCCGCATTAGACATGACAGATCGCCTCAACTGCCTGATGCGTCTAAAAGCTGCTTTTGTCCAAAAGGAAAAGCAAATGGCCCATGCCATTACCAGCGAGATGGGGAAGGTTTTAAGTGAAAGTTTAAGCGAAGCAAAAAATTTAAGTGCGCGCATCGATCTCATGGCCAATCACGGCATCAAGCGTGTGAGCAACGAGAAACCCGCAGGAATACTGGGAGAAACACGCTATCATGCGCAAGGTGTCTTGGCAGTATTGGGCCCCTATAATTTTCCCGCACACCTCGTCAATGCTCATGTTATTCCGGCACTAATTACCGGCAATACTGTCGTGGTTAAATTTAGCGAGATTTGTCCTTGGGTGGGTGAAATCTATGCCGACTGTATTCACGAAGCCAATTTTCCTGCCGGTGTTTTTAATCTAGTCCAAGGCAAAGCCGATATAGGCAAAGCTCTAGCAAAGCATGCTTTGATTAGCGGTATTTTATTTACGGGAAGTTATGCCACCGGTCGAGCGCTCGCCGAGTCCATCCTCGATGAACCCCATAAAATGTTAGCACTGGAAATGGGCGGTAAAAACATTGCTGTAGTTTTAAAAGATGCCGACCTCTACCAAGCGCTGGCAGAAATTACTCAAGGCGCCTTTTTGACTACGGGGCAACGATGCACAGCCACCAGTCGTGTCCTTGTCGATAAAACCGTCGCTGATCGCTTTATTAATTCGTTGGTCAAAATTGTTAAAAGTTTAAAACCTGGAGATCCAACCAATGCTCAAACTATTTTTGGTCCACTAGCAAGCCTAGCAGCCAAAGACAGATTCACCAGCCTCTTAAAAAATGCCGAAAGCTCCGGCTGTGAAGTTTTAGTCAAAAGTCAATTTCTGGGTGGCGGTGCTTTTGTTGAGCCGTCGCTACACTTAGGCAAAGGCCAAGCAGCCACCGGATACCTAGACATCGAACTCTTTGGCCCAGACATATGCATTGAAATTATTGATGGCATTGACGAGGCTATTAATAAAACCAACCAAAGCGCATACGGTTTATCCAATGCTGTTTTTACCGCAAACAAGGCTTTCTTTGAGCGGTATTATCAACAAACACGTTCCGGTGTTTTAAATTGGAATAGAAGTACCAATGGCGCCTATGGAGAACAACCCTTTGGCGGTGTGGGTAAAAGCGGAAACCAGCGTGCGGCTGGCATCGACGCGGTTCGCTACACAACTTTTCCGGTCGCGGTAAACTATTTAGAATACGGCCATACTCAAGTACCTACCAACATGGTAGATTTACTTGAGAAAGAAAAAAACAATCTCGACATTTCGCTATCAACACTGGTAGCGCGCCATGCTTTAGAGGAAATGCTGGAAAATTACCAGATCCCCATCGAGGACGTTCGTGGGGCGTCGATATTTTGTGAAAAGAATTCGGTTATCACTCTTCCCGAAGAAAGCCAGCTTGAAGTCTTTTTACGCGATATGAGCGCTTTTTTAAAAAAGTTACATGACGACAGTTTCGTTTCTTTAATCAAACCGTTTGCTGCTCAAATTAATATTCCAACTTCTGAAAAATTTCCGCGCTCAACAGCCATGCTGCGCCGTCTTTATCAGGACGATTTTCTTCCCAAGGAAAAGAAAACACCTGTGATTGATTTGCGGATTTCCAAAGGAGCGTTTCTTGCTTCCATCGATGCTGATCCGTTGGTTATTTTTGATGCCGCCAGCCAAATCGCCTCGCTGGGATTAGGTTTTCAGGCAGACCCCTATCTGAAGGCACTCACCGAAGGCGATTTAACCGCAAGCTTACTGGCCAATTCAGAAAACAGCGCAGAGGCAAAAATATGGATAGAAAAATATTCGCAATTTTTGCTGCAACAAGCAGGTCCCAGCATACAGCATGCAACTTTTACCTCGGCAGGCGCCGAAGCAAATGAAAAAGCCTTCGATCTTTGCAGGCTTAATGGACCTGGAGGAAAGCGCATCATTGCTTTTGAGGGCAGTTTTCATGGTCGCACCTTGATGTCCTTGCAGGCAACTTACAATCCACAAAAACGCGCTCAGTTTGAGTTCATAGGTTACCAGGCGACGTTCATTCCTTTTCCCAAACGAAGTGATTTTGAAAACGAACCCGAGATTACCTATGAATGGATTGCCGCCTGGTCAAAAGCTGAACGTCCGCAAGCTTTGCCGCATGACCCCTTACTGCAAGCCGAAATTGATTCTTTGCAATGCCTAAAAAGCGAAATTCAAAAAGGCGACATTTGCGCCGTCATCATTGAGCCCATGCAGTGTGAAGGCGGCGACAATTATGCAAGCAAGCGTTTCTTTAATGGTCTGCGTGCTTTGACAAGGGCCCTTAAAGTGCCGCTCATCTTTGACGAGGTGCAAACTGGATTTGGTTTACTCGGACCTTTTTATGCCCACAGCGATTTTCAATTACGCGATGCTGCCGGCAACCTCGACGGACCCGACTGCATCACACTAGCTAAAAAAGCGCAGCTTGGTGTTTGCTTATCGGTCTGGAAAGACTCAAGACCTACAGCGCCCCATGTTGTGCAAATTATTCGAGGATACTTGCAAGGACTAGCCATGCTGGAGCAACAAGCGCTTTTGGCTAATTTAAAATTAGAAATTGAAAAGCAGACTTTCGATTTAACAAGACAATTTCCCGATTTGGTGCTTAATGTCCGTCATCAAGGCTATGCTTTTGCTTTTGATTTACCCTCTCACGCACTTGCCATGCAAATCATCAACCAGCGCTTCTACCGTGGTTTTATGGTTTACATTGCCGGCGAAAAAACAGTGCGCTTTCGTTTTAATTTGTCGACAACTGCTAAAGAATTAAGCGTCTTCTTCGACAACTTAAAACAAGCCTTGCTCTTCTTACAAAATAACCCAGACCAAGTTGCTCCTGATTGGATCCCCCTCTCACCGCCAAATTCCCCCTTAGAAAAAGGTGGTGGGGGGATTTTTAGTTTACGACATGATGAAAAAGACTTCGCCATTGAAGTTTTGACTTTGGATTCTTGGCCTGAGCACCAAGATCAAATAAAAAATTTAGAAGATGCTACTTACGAGCTAGGACGTCGCGATTCCATGGGTTTTTTAAAAGAATTTATTGCACAAAAAGACAGCCTTGGTCTTATCCTGATTAAAAAAACACCTGATGGCAAGCAAATTTTAGGCTTCGCCATTGGTGGACCGCTTGAGCACTGCCATACAGATGGTCCTTTGCAAGACAAAATGCGCGGCCTTGATAACACTTTTTATTCTGCCAACGTAGTTATCAGTAAAGAATTACGCAAACAAGGTTTTGGGTTTAAGCTAAAATCAGCTCAGGTAAATCTGGCGAGATCCATGAAAAAAGTGGATGGCTCTTATAGATACGACTTTATGACCGGCCGTAATCGGGTTGGTTTTACACCAGAAATTAGCCGCATTAATCAATTTTTTGGTGCACATACTGTCGCTATTTACCAGAATCAGTACGGCGATACTGGCGGCAAGGCACTTTACTATCGTATCCCCCTCAGAAATCCTAGGTGCGCTCTAGCTAAAAGCTTAGCGGCAATATCGAAGCAGGTAATTGACTGGTCGTCTTCTATTCAAGCGCCTTTAGGACTGCAATCTCCAAAGATACAAGCAGCGATAGAAAATGGCATGTTTACATCGGCAGTGGCCACTAAACTTACACTTTCTAATTGGGTTACCCCGAGCCTTGTGCGTTATGCTGAACTCTTAAAACGCCTCATGCCCAAAGCTTGTCAGCATACTTACTTTACATCTGGTCGCGACGAAGTCGTCGATAAAGGTCTTAGATCTTTAAGAGTTAGCAGGCCTGCTGGTGACGTGGTAATTGGACTCAAACGACAATATGTTGGTCACACTACTGCGGCAGCCAGAAGTATCAGCGATGAAAGTGATTATCAAAATCCCTTCACCTGGTTTGATTGGCCCAAAGTTCAACATCCGGTTGAATCTAGTGATGCCACTAGTTTAGCAGAAATTAGAAACCAAATTAAGCGCTATTCGAGCGATCGCATTTTAGGAATTGTGATTGAACTCATCGGAGAAAAAAGCGGGTACCTTGTTTCCGATAATTTTTTAAATGGCCTAAATACCATTCGACAAGAAACATCTGTGCCACTTATTTTTGTGGAGACCGCTTCTGCTTTTGGTAGAAGTGGCAAAACTATTTTTAAAAGTGACAGCCTCTTGGTAAAACCGAACATGGTTTGGTGGTATGCCGGTGCTCAGCTAGGCCACGTCTTCGTCGATCATCAGCACTACGTCCCCACACCACTCACCTTGATTTCCACCTGGGATGGCGACGAAATATCCATGAAGAGAACCTATCAACATTTACTGGTTGCTAACGAATGCCTCAAAACCAACTATGCTACTAATTTTGAAAATATGATTAGGCAAATCAATTGGCCTTTACCTCGACACGGTCAAGGACTGTGGCATACACTTACCATGAAAAGTCAAGACCAATGCCAACATGTTATTAAAAAAGCCGCGGCTTCGGGTTTACAATTAGGCCTAGGCTGCAACCATCGTATTGTTATCTGTCCTGCCATTAACGTATCTAAAGAAGAAATGCACCGCGGGTTTGAGATTTTAAATCATGCCATATCCTAAACCACCTATACTCGCATTAGACAGTAGCAATCCGCGACGCTGCGGACAAATTCACGGAGAAACCCTGCGCAATCAAGTTCGCGCTATGGCACAAATCCGCCTTGAGCTTATGTGCACAGACGCGGCTTTTCCTTCTGAAAAGCAGGTTTTAGAAATAGCCAGCGCCCACCTGCCCATCTTGAAAGACTTTGACGAAGATCTATACTTGGAAGTATTGGGTATAGCAGAAGGCAGCGGACTTAGCCCTGAAGAGATTGTTGTACTAAACCATTACACTGATCTGCGTGATTTACGTCCCAACCATTTTCACCGCGACGGCGATGATGCCAAAGGTTGTTCGGTTATTTATAGCAAAGCAGCAAGCGGCCCTTTGCTTGGACAAACATGGGATATCGACAGCTCAGCGATTGACCATGTTGTGATACTAAAAATAAGAAACAGAGAAACTGATATTCTGCTTTTCAGCATCGCTGGCTGCCTTGGCATGACGGGCATGAATAATCATGCGGTGGGCATTTGCATCAATAATCTTAACAGTACCGATGCCAAAATTGGAATTGTGTGGCCTGCTCTGGTACGCAAAGTTCTCAAACAAAGCAGCGCTAAGCAAGGCTGCGATTTGATTTTACAAGCGTCACTGGGGTCAGGACATCATTATTGCGTCGCCGATAAACAGGATTTTTTTGGTATTGAAACCAGCGGCACCAAAAAGAAAATCACCCAGCGTGGAAGTAACAAAACCCATTTTCACACCAATCACTGCCTTGATGCGGAAATGCAATTAACTCACACCGTCAAATCAACTTCTACAACCTATTCACGCTACCAGGAATTGGAAAAACGACTTCCCCATACTCCAATTTCTTCAAGCAACGATATGTACGAATTGTTCGGCCATGTCTCGCTTGCTCCTAAGCCAGAGCTTGGCCACTCTGTGGCAACCTGCGGCGCCCTGGTCATGGATCTCAAGGCACAAACTGCTTTGGCGTGTATGGGGCCGCCTTCACAGGAAATTTTCCATAACCCCCCTCTTCATTTGAGTTTAGCAAAATGATTTCAAAAAAATCTTCCGTCTTAGACTTAAGCGTGGAAAGACAGCGCAAACACGTTTTTTTTCCATGGGCGAAACAACTGCATGCACAGGGTTTTCATATTATAGAGGCCAAAGGTGTCCATCTTACTTTGTTTGATGGTACTAAAGTTTTAGATTTTAATAGCGCTGTTTTCAATGCTAACCTCGGACATCAACATCCTGGCATGCAAGCTGCCATGATAGCAGCGGCCCAAAACGCTTGCGTCACCCACCCGGCCCTAATTCACGAGGAGAAAATAAAACTGGGGGAAAATCTGGCGCGCATCACCCCTGGCAAACCATTTGAAGGGCTAGTTAAAAGTTTTTTTTGCTCAGGCGGCGCGGAAGCCAATGAAAATGCCATTAAAATGGCGAGACTTGTAACCGGTCGTCATAAAATTGTCACGCGCTATCGAAGTTATCATGGGGCGACACTGGCCATGATGGGTTACAGTGGCGATTATCGACGCATTCCTTTTGACGGAGTGGTGAATGGCGTCATTCGCATACCAGATCCATATCCTCGCGGTTCCGGACAAACCATCGACACCGTTCGCTTACTTGAAGAAATTTTAGAAATTGAAGGACCAGAAACAGTTGCCTGTATTCTTTTAGAAGGAGTCACTGGAGCCAATGGCGTCTTTCTTCCCCCTGCAGACTATTGGACGCGTATCAGGCAAATCTGTGATAAATATGGCATCATTTTAATTGCTGACGAGGTCATGTCTGGATTTGGCCGAACCGGAAAATGGTTTGGTGTTGATCATTTCGGCATCGAACCCGACATCATGACCATGGCCAAGGGTTTAACTGCAGGCTATGCGCCACTAGGCGCCGTCGTCGTCAACGAAAAAATTGCCCAGCATTTTGAAAATGAAACCTTGTGGTGCGGCCTTACCAACTACGGACACCCTTTTTCTTGTGCCGTAGCTAACGCAGCCATAGAAATATACCAACAAGAAAATCTTATCGACAATGCCTGTAAACGAGGCCTAGAATTACAGGCATTATTACAGACACTCAAAAATAATAACCCATATATCGCTGAAGTACGCTCCCTGGGACTTTTAGCTGCTATTGATTTACGAAAAAGTGCCGACGACGAAAGACCTTATGTCGCATATCGCGCACAAGGGGAAGAAGCACAAAAAGTACAGGCACTACAAAGCGCTTTGCTAAAAAGCGGCGTCTATTGCACGGTGCGTTTTGGAACCTTGATCTTAGCCCCCCCACTTTGCATCACTAGCGAAGAATTAAAGCACGGCATCGATATCATTGCTGCAGTTTTGCAAGAGACCTTAGGGAAGTAATTCAATTTCTAAAGCGTTGTAATCGCGTATGGATTTTTTCGCTAAAAAAAAATTATTACTCAAGTGCCTGCTCTTATTTACATTTCCTATTTTTGCCAACCAAGATCCTGTTATCCTAGCGGCAAAAAAGCAAATGGACGATGTTGAATATATAAAGGCGCAAGAAATTATTTCGCGTGGCTTGTCCGGGTTAAACTTAAGCACAAAAAACAGAGTCGATTTATACTGGCTGCAAGGCATTTGTTTGATTTCGAGTGACCTAGTCAATTCAGCAAAAGCATCTTTTTTGAAATTATTAGCACTAGAACCGATGTTCGAGCCAGGTTTAAATATGTCGCCTAAAATATTAAGCGCTTTTTTAGATGCCAAAAACCAATTTCTTAAAGCCGGAGGATCGGACGCACTCTACCAGCCTAAAATGTCTCCTATCGAAGATACTCAAAAAGGAAAAAAACAGGTTATACGTTTTAACATCGAAAACCTAGAGCGTGTCGATGATATTTTACGCGTGGTTCTTTATATGCGCAAACAAGGAAATAGCGCTTACACAAGTTTTGATCTTTCTCGTGACGTAGAAATAAAAGGACTATACCTAGGAAACCTTGCTTCTGAGGTATTAAATCATAATCAAGACTCTTATGCTGTCGAATATTATATTGAAGCTTTATCTAGAGACTCAACCAGGCTAACAGGTATCGGTCACCATGAATCACCTCTCACTTTGGCTATCATGCCAAACGGGAAAAACACCATTGCTCCGCAACTAATATCCTCAAGTCAAACACTCTACTGGCCCCATTGGTTAGGAATAGGCACAATGGTCCTTGGAGGAATAGTGCTTGGTATCGTTTCTTTCTCTTCTCCACCAGAAAACAGCCTCAAAATCACCGTCACACAAGCAACAGGCCTAACGCCATGAGATTATTTAGTCCTGCTAATAATTATTTTTTGCTATTTTTCTTCAGCAACATTTGCATAGCAAATGCCGTCGTCTTTTCAGGTGATATCACTTTAGAAATTTTTGCTTTTATGCCAAGAGAGGACATTACTTGCGAAGCGCTTTACCGAGAAGATCCCGATATTTTTAAAGAACCTTTTGCCAGAGAAAAAGCAGACAGAGTCAACAACGGGGGCTCGCTTTCTTTTTTACTCAAGGGGATTCCTGCTCAAGTTGGCGTTATTATTTTTATACGTGCCATTAATTTGACGACCAAGATTGTTCATGCTTTTGGCTGCATGGAAAATGTCCATGCCGCAACTGGAGAACAAAAAGAAATTCACCTTTATCTAACACCTGATGCGGTTCTAAAATGATCCTGCGAATTGAAGAAGAAGAACAGCAGCGTCTTAAAATGCGCTTTGTTACACGTGCTCAGGCTGTTTTTTGGGTGCGCATCAGCAGTCTTTTATTAGGCTTTATTTTCTTGTGGATGAGTCATTTTCAACCTCAAATTTTTCAAAATCCTCTGCATCAAAGAGCACACATTTGTCTTGGCTTTTTATTCTTAAGTGCAGTTTGCTCCTATTTTTTTGTTGCACATGACAGGTATGGAAGGCGAATTTATTTTTTCACCTTATGCCTAGAACTTGTTTGGAGTGCTTACTTAATTGTTTTTTCTGGAGGAATTTTCAGCCTCTTAATGGTTTTTTTACCGGTATACACGCTTTTTTTTTCCATTCTCTTTCACAGTTTTTTTGCACTTTCACCGCCACTACTATTTTTACCAATTATCACAGCATTAACTTCGGAAGAATCGCTAGAAAAACCAGATTTGCTTTTACTGCAAGTTGGCCTGCTGGGTATTTACACCATCCTAAACGGTGCCGTTATTTATGTGACTAACTCGATTTTAAGTAGAGAGGAAAGTCAAAGTCGGGAAATCTTTCGACTGGAACGTCGTTTAAAAAAAATGGCTACACTGGAAGAAAGAAATCGTCTTTCTCGCGAAATTCATGACGGGCTAGGAAGCGCGCTTTCCAGTCTCATCATACAATCGGAATATCTCTTAACCATTGCTAAGCCCTACCATAATATTGTAAAAGAATTACGCGAACTTAAAAGCTCCGCAGAAGAAGCAATCGACGAAGTAAGAAGAGCGCTTTGCATGATGAGAAATGAATTCGATCTCATTCCTCAATTGCAAAACTGTTGCATCACTTTTTCTGCGCGTCACAAACTACCAACACACATTGAAATCAAAGGAAAACCACCCTCTTTTTCTTCGGAAAAACAACTAACCATCTTTCGTATTATGCAAGAATGCCTCAACAATACGTCTAAACATGCCAATGCTAAAAAAATAGACGTGCAAATTTTATTCTCCGAAAATGCTCTCAACATGCGTATCAGTGATGACGGAAGCGGCTTTGATCCAAAGATTATTTTAAAAAATCATTTTGGACTGCTGGGCATGCAAGAACGAGCAAGAAAAATTGGTGGCGATGTGGTTGTAGAATCTATTATCGGCGAAGGTACTTGCATCCATGTCCAATTAACCCGTTGATGGATACTAACTTATGTGTCCATAACTAATGGCTTTTATAACCAGCGTGAGACTTATGAAAAAAATTCGCCTCTTTATCGTCGAAGATCAGCCTAAAATTTTAAAAACACAACTCAAACTCTTAGAAAAATTCGACGAAATTGAAATCGTAGATACTGCTCTAAGCGGCGAAGAAGCCTTGGAAAAAATTTGCAAGTTAAAGACGCCTCCGGATGTCATCTTATGCGATTTAGGTCTACCACAAATGAGCGGTGTCGATGTTACTCGCTTTGTCAAAATAAAATATCCGTCAGTTGAAATCCTCATGTTTACGGTATTTGATGAGGAAGATCGCGTGCTCGATGCAATCAGAGCAGGCGCCTCGGGGTACATGCTCAAAGGTGCAGAAGCGACAAAAATTGTTGAGAATATTCACGAGGTTTACCAAGGTGGAACCGTCATCCAGCCGAGTTTGGCTCGCAAGTTATTAAAATATTTTAAGATGCCATTGGAGGGAAAACCTTCTCACGAAATTATGCTCCGCGAAGAGAAGGTTTATCTGGCGAACTCAGGGATGGGCATCAGACGCTCATTGACTGAACGTGAACTAGAATGCTTACAAATGATAGCCAAAGGCCTCAGCAATAACGAAGCCGCCGGTGTCCTTGGTCTATCAAAAGCCACCATCAGAACCCATCTGGAACATATTTATCAAAAATTAGATGTCACCAATCGCGTCGAGGCTGTCACCGAAGGCATAAGACAAGGGATTATCGAAATTTAGCCGCAAATCAATCGAGCGGATACTCAGCGACTTCACCATCAAAACCCCGTAAACTGATGGTGTTTTCGTTGCGAGAGACAATCGACTCGGGAACTAAAGAAACTTTGCCAAAACCGCCGGGAATATCGATAACAAAATGGGGAATATTTAACCCCGATATATGTCCGCGCAATTCTTTCATGATTGCTAACGATTTATCTAAAGGCACGCGAAACATTTTAGTACCAAAAGCAATGTCGCATTGATGCAGATAATAAGGACGCGCCCGCAAATAAGTCAACCTGCGAAAAAGCTGGGCCAATGTTGCAGCATTATCGTTGATATTTTTAAGCAACACCGACTGATTTAAAACCATAACGCCATTGTCAACCAGTTTGGCAATGGCTGTTTCTGTCGCTTCGTTTAATTCCTGAGGGTGGTTAAAATGGGCGATAATATAAACGGGTTGGTGACGTTTTAATACAGCAAGCAGGGCATCTGTGATGCGCATGGGTGCAAATGTCAAAATACGTGTATCAAACCGAATAATTTCAATAGAAGGAATAGCTCTAATGTCAGATAAAAGCGCGTCTAGGCGATCATCATTCAAGAGCAGGGGATCTCCGCCAGAGATAATCACTTCTTTAATCTCTGGGCGTGCTCTTATGTAGGCGAGAGCTTTTTTTAAGTGCTCAATTTTAGGAGTTGGACCTTGCCCCACCCATCTTTTACGTGTGCAAAAGCGACAATAAGCAGCGCACCTGTCAGTGGCAAGCAATAAAACGCGGTCAGGGTAGCGATGCACCAAATGCGGAACCACTTCATGGTCCTCTTCGCCTAAGGGATCCCTGCGCTCGATTTCTGAAGACTCAAATTCCTCTATGCGCGGAATGACTTGAAGTCGCAAAGGATCTTGGGGATTTTTTAAATCCATCAAAGACAAGAAATGCGGGGTAATTTGCAGGGGCAATCCTTTTTTTATCGATAAAGCGCGCAAACCTTCTGCTTCGAGATCTGTTAGAGAAATAGCCTCTTGCAGTCTCAAGACAGAGCGAATGGCATGACGCAATTGCCAAGTCCAGTCATTCCAGCATGCCTCGTCACGATTCATTGCAGACCTTTTTAAAATAATATTGAAGATAATAGCCGCGGCAATTTCCATACAATGTTATTTAAAAAATGTCCTTTATTTTTTTGGCGGGCTTTGGGTAGGCACTGCCGCCTGCTTCGATTTTAATATTTCTGTAATCATGGAAACTGTCGCGCTGGCTAAAGCCCTAGCACGAATCACGGCTGGATTTTGTCCATCGTGATCCAAAGCTATGGCTGCTTTTAAATCATTCAAAGCATCTTCAAATTGGCCTTTTTGCAGCTCAAGTTCGGCACGGTTCACTAGTGCTTGTGGATCTTTTGGATCCAAATTAATGGCTATAGAATATTCCCGAACCGCTTTATCCGACTCGCCAGAACGTGCAAAAATTGAACCCAATACCGAATGAAAATATCCATCATAAGGATTCAGCACAATCAAACCTTCAAAGATCTTTTGCGCATCGCTATTTTTCCCTTGTAAAAACAGCTGATATCCAATTTCTGCCAAATCATAGGCTTGCTTCATGCCGATGCCTTGCACTTGTGCCCAGGTCATTTCTCCACGAATAAATTTTGCAATGTTTTCTGGCGTTACAGTTTCAGTTTCACCACTGCTTGTGGCAACTGCCGTATTGCTGGTAATCACCTTCAGGAAATCTTTTGTCGAACCTGGCGACTTTGGGTTTTTTTCTGTAACCATATATTTTCCTCTTATAAAATCACAGCAAATAGGAAGTTTCCTTAAGTGTAACAATTAAACCGAGCCAAAGTCAATATTGCTGCCGTTTCTTCTGACAAATACACAACAGCTAACAGACTTATTTATTTCAAGATGCGCCCCTAATGCTACCTTTGGAAAATAAACTCTTTGAGAATTATTTGAACAAAATTTGGATTATTTATATGCAAATGATAAAATCTGATTAGTAGGCACGTTTAACGCAGGTAAACATTATGACTAACATCTATTCAAATCCAGCCCATATTCAACCTGTAGCGGTTCAAGATTCGCCTCTGACAGTCCTCAGTCCTGACACTGCGCACGCGATAATAACGAAAGCCTCTGACATGACACCTAACATGCTGCAAAATATCATGTCTAACAACCCGCAGGATCAGTTTGCCAATATGCGTCCGACGAACAACGGTACGCAAACGTCCTTCAATACTATGTCGCCTAGCCAAGCATATGCGAATAGTATGCAAAATTCAGGATCTTACTACTCTCCTGAAAATTTACCTGTATCTATGAGAAATATGATGTCAAATACGGCACAAAGCCAGCAATATATGCAGCAACAAGGCGTGGGCGATGGAATGCCTGTAATGGCAAGCAACGTGGTGGATGGAGCAGAAAACCTGACTCCAGAGGAGCTAAAAACAAAACAGCTTGCCCTCATAAAAAAAAATTTGGACAACTGGAATGATGCAATGACACTTTGGTCCAACATTGAATCTGCTGAGCATAGCCTTCGACAAAGCATCATCCAAAATATTCGTTAAGATTGTTTTAAATTTCCTTAAACAGCTAAAACTCTGCGTAAAGCAGAGTTTTTTTATGGGCAACATTTTTATATAGGCGGCGATACTTGAAAATATCAGTCCGATTGGGAGGTTCTTCATGACATCAATTACCGCTCGCCATGTTGCACAGATGTTTGGTGCGCAAAATGCATTTCAAGCACATCAAGTCCAGCAAACTCAAGCACTAAAAGAACAAGCCAAAAGCCCTGAAGCTCTTCAGGCCCTCAACAAAAAAAACGATGCCGACCTGCACAACTTGTATCGCAGTTTTTTTGACACTGCGCAAAATACACCTAATAACCTAGAGGCCAAAACCATGGCCCAAGTTTTTGGTGCCCTGTCTCCCAAAGAAGCGATCCTCCTCGCGCAAGCTTTGAATCAAGGCTATGGATATCATGACAACATACACGCTCAGGGCTTAAGTAGCGGCACTAGCAACACCAGTGAGCCTGCCCATACTGCCCATCAGCAAAACAAACCTCTGTACCATGAAGTTAAACCCAGTACTAAAAAGCAAGAAACTCTGGCTTCCTTTACCACCGCCAAAAATCAACAAACAAAAATAACCGAACAAAGCATCCAGCAGATGCAAGGTCAGACACAAAATTTTGTTTCAAACATGTTGGGAGGATCCTCTACTTCTCAAGAGATGACCGATCTTTTAGGACCAAATGCATGTTTTGAAGATGCCCTCATGTACGTCATGATGAAGATTGCCAAACAAGAAGAAAAAAATATCGCAGAAAAAATAAAAGTCATCGAACGCGGCCATGCCGGTTTGACTGGAATAGTGAGTGACAAGGCACGAGATCTGGGCGGCATCGCGGGTGGAGCCATAGGAGCCGGCATCTCTGCATATTTTGGAGGCGCAGCAAACACAATAGCAGGTGCTGCAGTTGGGCAAGATATCGGTGAAAGATTAGTTGGTTCTTACGTCGGAAACAATTCCCAAGAATCAAGACAAATCCAATTTGAAAAACTAAAACACATGATGCATAAGCAAAGCGAGATGATGACTTGCATTTCAAATATTCTCGCGACCATGCACCAAACCAACAAGAACACCCTTGGCAATATTAGAGGCTAGCCATTTTTTCTTTGAGATTTTTTTGCGCAGCAACCACACGGTAAAGCGCCCAGGCTTTTTGCGAAAGCTGTTGTTCTTGAGGGGGAATGTGCTCTAAAGCTTGACGCAAATCTTTCTCTGCCTCAGCATACTGATCTAATGATAAATAAATTTCGGCCCGATTCACGTAAGCATGAGGAGAAGCAGGATTAATGCGAACCGCATAGCTAAACTGGCGAAGCGCACGCTCGTTGTCGCCTATCTTTTGAAAGATCACACCAAGCGCACGGTAGTAATAATCATTGTGTGGATCGACGGCGACCAGACCTTCAAATAGTATGCGCGCTTCTTCATTTCTGCCTTGCATTAAAAAGAAATAACCAATGCGGGCAATGGCAAACAATTCACCGTCGGTATAGCCTTTTATCTCTTTTAGGGTGACTTGACCCTTAGCCCATTGCGGTAATAATTCTGCGAGCTGCTCTGGCGTCTTTACCATATTATCCTTCCTTATGGCGTGTACTCTGAGCACAAATTATTACCATATAACCTGAGTACCTTTCCAATACATTACCCATGTTATATTCACGAGCGAGCGAAGCACGCATATGACTATTATCGCGTTCGGAAATATCTTTGGAAGGCCTTTGCAATAGGGCCACCAGCTGCTTTGCGTTTGGATTGTGCAGGCGCTCAACCACGGCGGCTATCATATGGTAATCATGATATTCCCCCATAGGAGAAGAGGCAAAGGGGGTAGTGTTAATCGGACCTCCTAAGCGCAAATACTCTGGAGATAGTCGCCCACTAATTAATTGCAGCGACTTAAAATCTGGCAAAGGCGCTATATCCGCCGGCAGGGAATTTGCCAGCGATGGTTTTACTTCACTAAACAAGCCGTCGCTGACCGCCTGCGCAAGATCAACAGACCGTGGCTCGATCCACTGTTCGATTTTAGCGCCAATTTTATTGGTTACATCTTCCATTTGCTACCTCGCTTCACTTTTTGAACTTTCATTATTTTTTATTTTTAAGTTCGTAGACAAAATTTAAAACCTCAGCGACCGCTTCATAAAGTTCTTCAGGGATTTCTTCGTCTAAATTCAGTTTATTTAATGCTTGAGCCAAAGGGACATTCCTTAAAATAGGTATATCATTTTTTCTGGCAATCTCTCTGATAATCTCCGCATTTTTACGCAGTCCTTTGGCTATGACCATGGGAGCCGTTTTTCGTTCTTTGTCATACTTAATTGCAACTGCAATATGCGCAGGATTAGTCACCACCGCGTCGGCATTTTTTACGTTCTGTTGACTACCATGCATGATCAGTTCCTGCGCTAATCTCTTGCGCTCACCTTTCAATTCAGGATCACCCTCAGATTGCTTGTATTCGGCTTTCACTTCTTGTTTGGTCATCATTAAGCTTTTTTTAAAAACATGCCTTTGCCAAAAATAATCAGCACCAGCCACTACCAAAAACAAAGCAGCCACGCGGATGCAAATATCTTTAATAATGCCACCAATAATACCCAGGGAAGAGAACAAGTCGAGACGCTGCATCAAAACGATATTGGGCAAGGCACTTTTTACGGCTTGGTAAACAACATATGAAACCATGGCAAATTTAGCGATTTGTTTTAATACTTCAACCATGCGCTTAACGCTAAACAGTTGCTTCATGCCTTGAATAGGATTTAGCTTTTCCAATTTGGGGATTAAGGGATCGGTCGTGAATAAAAAACCAACCTGCATATAATTTCCAGCCAGGCCTAAAATAAATGCCGTCACCAAAACAGGCAAAGAAACCAAAACCCAAGTATATAAACCTTGATTTAAAATCTCTTTGGCAGCCAAATCTAAATCCGGACGTGAAATTGCTTTCATGCAGGCTATAATAAATTCGCTCATTTTCTCGGCAACAATTGTTAAACTACCGGCGAGTGCAGCAAAAGCGCCGACAAAAACAATTGCAGAAACAAAATCCTGACTTTTAGAAACTTGTCCCTTCTCTCTGGCTTCACGCACTTTCTGAGGGCTCGCTTCTTCGGTTTTTTCTCCGCTTTCTGCCATTTGTTAACGATACCCAAAAACAGATTGAGATACCAGACATTTTAAAAGCAATTAAAATGACTTCTCGTTTACCACCTGGACGCGCCCCTCAAAATCAGTTGCAGCTATCAACTCTCCTCTGACCAATGGCGTTAAAACGGATTTGTAAGTCACTTCTCTTTGTGACAATGTTAACAATTCGGAAGGAGTGCATGCATAACGACGGACCACACCTTCATGAACCATATTGCCACTGACAATGCGCCAATTTTTTACGCCTTCGGGTTGCTCTGCTTTTTTGGAAAGCAGCAAGTAACTATATTTCAGCATAGATTTATCAAAACCAATTTTTTCATCAATTTTAACGCAAATTGCCGGCCGTTTCCAGTCAAGCTCCCCATGACACCAGTCCGTAGCGTTTTTTAGTAACGGACATTGGTCAATACCTGTACAAGGCGCCAGGATACTGACAGATGGCTCTTCAAATAGAGCATCGCGTAAAGACATGATATCGCGCGAGCAAACCCGATTACCAGGCTCCATAATCAACATGCGGCCGCCATCAGCCAGCATATTTATCGCAGCCAGGATAACTTCCAATTTCTTGGGTAAAAATCGACTAGAACTGCCAAATTCATTTAACACATGAGATAAAATAATTAGATCGAATGGTTCCTGGAAATCAAAAGACTTAAGCACACCTAAATTAGCGCGGCGCAAGAAAATTTGTTTGGCCTCTTCTTCATTCATAAATGGCTTTAAAAATTCATAGCCTGATCTCATCGTGCCTATTTCGCGATCTACCGCAATAGCTCGCTTCAAAGGTCCAAAAGCCAGCCTGGCAGCCGAAATTCCAACCAGCGGACCACTTCCCAAATCAAGCACACGCATGGGCTTTTCCGCAAAGCCAGGCAAGAATCCCTCTTTGGTCAGGCGCTGCAGCAATAACGCGATTTTGGCAGCATACAGGGGCATGTAATAGCCCAGATATGCCCGCCTTAAACCCGCATTTTTAAAATACGAGGAGAGCGAATCGGCGCGCTCCAGGGTCAGAGCCTGCCAAAGTTTCTCAATATCGCCTATTAAATCAGAGCGATGCAAGCGCTGAGCATACTGATAGCTGCGTGTGAACAATTGTTCGATGCGGTCATCTAAGGTAACAGGCATATTGGAAAGGTTTATTTTAGTCATGTCTTACTATCTGAATCATAAGTGTTTTTAAATAAAAGTGCCAGGGGCGCCTTTACTATAGCGCTCGCCGATAGGATAATTGGATTTAAGGGAGCGAAGAAGGTAAGCTTATTGTTAGGAGTAACTATGCTCATATTATTTGAACAGTATCGATTCAATACGGTTCTTCCTGATATTTGGATCATTGAAGAGCAGCTTCGCCAGATAAGAGAAAAGGAACGATACCGCAGAGAATCAGTCCCTCTGGAGTTGCCGATCGGACTGCCTGTTTGGGAAGAATATCCAAATCGCGACCGCAAAAATAATAAAGTGGTGGAGGAAGAGCGCGTTATCATTATCGATCTTTCCTCATTATAAAATTCGCGGTATTGATATTAGGCACGTTCAACATATTGCCCCGTTCGGGTATCAATTTTTACTTTGTCGCCTTCGTTCACGAATAAAGGCACTTGCGCAGTATAACCTGTTTGCATCTTGGCAGGTTTGGTCGCGCCGCTTACGGTATCCCCTCTGACAGCTGGAGCACATTCTGCAATTTGCAAAATAACATGGTTAGGAATTTCAATATTAACAGCTTTGCCATTATAAAAAAGCAGCATAACCTGCATGCTTTCCACTAAAAAATGAGACGCATCGCCAAGCACTTTGGTAGGCACCTCGAACTGATCGTACGATACTGGGTCCATAAAATGGAAAATGCCATCAACCATGTACAAAAATTGGACTTCACGTTCATTCAAATCGGGACGTTCGACCTTGTCACCAGAACGAAATGTTGGATCAGTGGTCAGGCCCGTGATTAAATTCTTAAGCCGTGTACGCACAATCGCCGCACCTTTACCGGGCTTATGATGTTCAAACTCCACAATCTCGTAAGGCTCATTTTGAAACATAATACGAAGCCCCCGACGAAAATCTGAAGTGGAAAACATAAAAACTCCCAGGTAAATAGCAACTAATAAGAAAGAAAAGACCTCATGACTTTACACCAAGGTCTCTCAGTTGGCTATCCTTGTTTTTTTAGTGGGCTTGATCGCAGACAACTTGGCATTTAAAACCGCGCTCTTTATCAGAAGCACCAGCGGTAAATACGCGAATAATTCCACCTGACTGCGTGTAGTTTAGATTAGCAACTTGTAAAATAGCGTGTAACGCATCTGTCCACGGGACGTTTTTCAGCTGGATGCTCACCTGCCCTGTCACATCATTTCCAAAAGTAATATTGCGGCCATTTGCCTTTGCCATAAAACGTAGAACATTGCGAACATCGGCATCACGAAAATCAACCGAAATTAATTTCTGCGGCAGCAATGATTTTAGATTTTTTGGTTTTTTAACGACATCTGGCAATTGACTAAGAGGATTACCGCGCTCGTTCGAAGACAAAAATAACGCAGGGCTTAAGCTTATAGAACCAAGGTTTATTTGAAGCCCAAGCTGGTATGGCAAAATTCGGTAGTTGGGAGTCGATTGGCTAATAAAATCTACAACAACTCGGGTTTTGTCTGCATGCGTGCCCACACGAATAGTGCCAAGTTTAAAATGCTGCAATTTTTTAAGCGTTTTTTTAATCGACACCCCGAATAAATCGATTACTAAGCGCGCAGGATTTTGTAGACTGTGCGTTTCAAAACGTGGAGTTGGGCCTATCACAATTAAATTTAAAACCATTGCAGTACCGTTGTGGCTAGGCTTAATCGTCGTCAACAAATTTTTAACAGCATTTTGAGAATTATGCAGCGGAGTGAAAGGAACAAAAGGAGGCAGTGGGACGGTGACGGCTGGAGTCGGGGCAACACTAGATGAATCGCTGCCATCTGGAGAACTTGAAGATGCACCGGTGGGGAAATTCATGGGCATGATTTGGACTTGCTCGTCAGGCTGCAATAAGATCGATTGTTGTCCAAAAATCGAGATGGGTAACAGGACAACAAAAGCGATTGTCCAGATCAGATTCGCTAGCTTAATTTGGTTCACGTCACTTCTCCCTAGTTCGCCAACTTCAATGTCGTATATATATTCTGTCCTTCTTTGATCACAATTTGATTAAAGCGGATGGATTCGACACGCCCTTTATTTCTACCAATCTTACTTCCTACTTTCAGCGTGTAACCATTCCCAGCTGGGTCCTCAATCAACGCCAAGCCAACCCCGCTCTGCATTAAAAATCCAACATACTTATAATTTTTGATCTCAAAATTAAACAAACCAGACTCTATGGCTTGATATTTTTGGACTTCGCTTTCGGAAGATAAATAACTTAAAAATGGGTCACGAAATGATATGTTTTGATCAAGAGGCTGTGTTTCTTTGGCAGTATTCTGAGGAATTATTTTCGCACTTAAAGCTGCGGGAATAGGTGTAACTGGCGCCCCAGTAGACACAGGCTTTGTGGTATTTTTATCGGGCATTTTTCCTGAGGGTGAAAACTCTATTTTTTCAGGCAAATCAACGGTTACAACATTTTCAATGTTGGATGTTTCTGCTTTTTTGCAGGACATACCAATGAATAATAGCAAGATCAAAAATATCCTAAATAAAATCACGACAATTGCCCCCGATAAGCCACTATTGTAAGCGTAATAGAAAGCACCGCATGATCCTGAGATAGAGTGGAAACAGCCAAATGCATATTTTTGATAGTCGTCAAACGAGAGAGGCCATCAAGCGCTTCTATGAATTGAATCAAATTTTCATAATTTCCAGTCAAGGTCACCGTGATAGGAATCTCAACAACTAAACCCGAAGCTTGTGCTGGCTTCTCTTCAAAATTTACAAGCACCATGCCCGACAAATTCGCTTGCATCGACACCGCCTCTAATAAATCCGATATGTCAGCACTATTCGGAATGGCTTGTTCGGATTGATTCTTCCAGGCATCAGAGTTTTCTGGATGACTTAAATGTGCCAGAAATTTTTCATGTTTGCTTAATTGCGCGACAACTCTTTGTTTTAATTTCCATTTTTCACGTAAAAACCCAAAATAAAAAATGCCCCAAACCACACAGGTTAAAAATACCGAAACCAGAGCGCTCACCACAACAGAGGCACGAGCAGTCCCCTTAATCATCACTGCCTCCAGCCAATTCGCACAGCAAATTAAACTGATATACATTCATATCGTTTATTTTTTTAAGAAGTGTTGAAGAGAGGCTAACAGTCTTAAATATCGAATTTTCAGACAACGTATTGATGAAACTAGCCAAGACGTCATTAGATATTGCATACCCCTTAAGCACAACACTATTCTCTGTCTGTATCCACTCGGTTAGCCATACTTCTTTAGGAATACCTAAAGATACCGTAGAGAGTAATTGAGGTTCAAAGCCTTGTTTTGTTTTAAGCTGCTGGATTAATTGTTCCTTTGCTATTAGCGCCTCATCACTTGAAAGCATAGAACTTGCACGGACTTTAGAGTCACCAAATTGATTAAACTCTTGTTGTAGCTGTAGCACTTGACGATCATTGCTGCGGATCTGATGGGATACATAGAAGTAAACAGCTGTCATGACAACAGCATTCACGATTAAGACAACGATTGTAACCAACAAATAACGCACTGGATTATTCTCATTATGTTTACACTATAAACATTGTATCAGCTCCCAAAAAATATAGCTAATTCTTGACCAAACTTGGTCATTTCATGACCCCATAAGGCCACCTCAAGACCTGCTAAGGCGAGAAAGGGGCCAAACACAATCGCTTGTGCAGGTGGCTGCCAACCATCTTTTGTGGGAGTTGTTTGCGGTTTAATAATTAAAAATGCGACAATTCCCTGCAAACATGCCAATAAAACCACATAGGGCAATCCTAGGATGCCGACATATGCACCTATCCCCGCTAGTAACCAGGGGTCGCCCCAACCCATCGCCAATTCATCAGCTTGCAGACGACCCATGCGCCGCAATACCCATGTCGAAACAATTAAAAATGCAGCAAAAAATAGAAAAGCAAAAACGCACCCAAAAATACGTGCGCCAAATAATGCATTGCTATCGATACCTCCAAAAACAAGTCCCGACACAATGAGACAAACAGGTAAAGACAAAGGAATTGACCAAGTATCGATATCTATAAAAGCAACCGCAATGAGGATAGCGCTAAAAACAAACAGTTCCAATGTTACTAACTGAAAACCAAAGCGCAGCCAAAACGCTAAAGCAAAACCACCCATGACCAATTCAATAAAGGGGAGTCGCCAAGAGATAGAAGCTTTACAATGTCGACACCTGCCACGCAAAAAACACCAAGAAATAACAGGAACTAAATCATAATAAGCAATGGTACGCTTACAATTTAGACAATGCGATCGAGGCCACATAATAGACATATCAGCTAGTGGAAGACGCGAAATAACCACACCGAGAAAGCTGCCCACAACCATACCAATCATGAAAGAAGCAAACGCAAATCCAATTTCTAAACAAAGAGAAAGCATGATTATTATGCCTCGTGATTCAATTGATATAGCGAAACAGCCACGCACATCCTCACTTTTCGCGAGCGATCTGGTAAAAGAGTTTGCAAAGCCGCAACGACAACTTCTTTTTGATCAGAATCTTTTTCAAACTTGAGTAAACTTAAAGCACGAGCAGCATAAGCACGCACATCTTCATCTTGAAACTTTAAGGCATCTAAAAGAACACGGAGCGCACGCACATCTCCAATTTTTCCCAAAGCCTCACATGCATTGGCAGGCACAAAATGATGTTGAATAGCTAAAATCAACAACGGTAAAGCAAAAGCACTCTTACACTGTCCCAATGCCCACGCCACCGCAGCTCCCACTTCAGGATCATCGGTGGCAAAGGCATTAAGCAGCGAGCAAGTCGCTCGCTCATCCTCTAATCGACCTAAAGTCAGAGCCGCACCCACCACCACGTTTGAATCAGGATGACCCAAGCTTTTCATCAAATCCTGCAATATGTGTTCTTCACCCATACGTATAAGCGCGAGAGCTGCTTGAATGCGGACTTGCTTTTCAGGATCTTTCAGCAAAGATCGCACCATAGAAACAGCCTTTACTTCTCTTTGACAGCCTAAGATTTCAGTAGCATCAGAACGCACCTCTGCATCGGTATGATCTAAGTATAAGACCAGCTGTTCGTACGTAAGCTCACGACGATCAACGCGATTATTTAATTGATTTTGCATCGAAATATTTAATGAAAAAACGGTCATGCTACATCCAGAAACTGCACTTTTATCCAAGATGACAAGATATCTTTTTATAACACTAGAAAAAAAATATCCCTCTAAAAAAAGAGGGATATCTAAAATAAATTATTTTTATTTTATAACTTTAAGCAGCCTTACGTTTTGCTTTTTTGGCTGGCTTTTTGGCTGGCGCCTTATGCTTGGCCTTTTTCTTAGGCGCAGCTTTTTGCTTTTTGGCAGGAGCTTTTTGCTTTTTGGCAGGTGCCTTGCTCTTAGCTTTTGCTTTGCTGCCTTTTTTCTTGGCGACTTTCTTTTTACCTTTGGCTTTGGCTTTGGCTTTTTTCTTGGCTGCTACAGCTTTTTTCTTGGCTGCTACAGCTTTTTTCTTGGCTGCTGCGGCTTTCTTCTTAGCTGCTGCAGCTTTTTTCTTGGCTGCTGATTTTAGTTTAGCCAAAGCTTTTTTCTTCTTGGCTGCTAATTTCTTTTTCATCATCGCTTCGCGTTGAGCAGCTGTCTTACGTCTGCGCTTGCCTTTTCGTGCAGTTCCACCGCGGCTTGCTTTAACGCGTGAAATATCACCTTGCTTGTCTACATAATAAAGATAATTTTGATCACGTTTCAAGTCGGTTTTTTGGACAACTTCTGGGTGTTCGCCTTTCTTTTTCTTCTCTCCACCCCGAACCATCTTAGCGCGATAAATATTTAAATTTTTATCGAGGTAATATAACCAACCTTTTTTACGTTCTACGCCTGTGCGCAATACTTTTTCAGCCATTGTATTTATCTCCTTAAATCCGGATGAAGCTCCGGTGAGCTCGTTGCAAAAGTAGCTAAAGCCACCCCGCTTTCAATCTCTATCCTCTCGCAACAGCACACCTATGGTCGAGGCAAGTCTTGCTTTTATTTTTCACAAGAAAGCTTTTACTTTTAGCGACATCCGATTCATTAGTTTATCAATAATTTTTGCGAGCAATAAAAATTCAAATTTGCAAAATTGCAAATAAATTAAAGTACTTATGTTTTAAATTTTATCTTAAATTATTTTTTTATTCCTCCTCTTTTCTGTGCTTTTCGTTGTGCAACACCCGCAGGGACAGAGTTGCCCAATTGCGCAATTGGAAGCAGTAATTTTTTCCTTTTTACGCAACTGTGTCCTTGTCCTCACTTCTTTTAAATTTTTTCCTAAAAATTCAGACTTGACTCCATCAATAATGATGACAAAAAGATATTTACTCTGCTTAAAATGGACTTTTCTCATGCCTCAAGATATCCCACCTCGTATTGCACAATACTTGTCAAACGCCCTGAACAATCATCGACTCGGGCACGCCCTGCTATTACTTGGACCTCATTCTTCTGACAAGGAATTAGTGGCCCTTCATATTGCAGCGGCTCTAATTTGTAAAAACACCAAGACATCAGCCTCTGTGCTCGTAGGTTGCCACATTTGTATCGATTGTCGACAATTATTCCAGAAAAATCACACAAATCTGCATTATATTATGTCTGAAGCAGAAATAATACGCCGGCAACCAGAAAACGTCGAAAAGAACACAGCATCCTCTTCCGAAATTCGCATTGATGCCATTCGCGCATTGAAGCATGAACAACATATGTCAAACTTAAATGAAACGCCGCATGCTTGGATCATTATTGACGGGCACCATTTAACGCATCAAGCAGCAAATGCACTTTTAAAAACTTTAGAGGAGCCTCAAAATAATCATTTTTTTATTATACTGGCGCCTTCACTGCAGTCTGTCCTGCCAACCATTGCTTCCAGATGCCAACGACTCTTGTTTCCCGACACCGTCGCCGCTGATTGTAAGACACTATCACAGCAATCTGCGTTGCTTTTTGAAAAAATTAACCAAGCGGATTTATCTGAAAGATTTCGCATCATCGAACAACTCGCTAAAAACAAAGAAACCGTCCGCGCGCAATTAGCCGGCTTGCAATTTGCAATCATGGAGTTGATTCAATCCAGTTTTGAATCATCTTCTCCGCTCACACTAAATCGCAGACAGATGACAGCACTGGTAGCAGTTTTAGAAAAAGCTCAAACGGATCTAAAAGCGCATGGCAACACCCAGCTTGTGCTTGAACATTTATTTTTGCAATCTTGGCCACAGATTTCTTAAAAAAAATACTTGCTACCGTTTTTGTACACTCAGAGAAAAATCAGGCTGGTCAAGGCCGTTATCCAGCCAAACATAAGTCATCCAAGCGTTGCAAACTTTTTTAACATAGCCTTTTGTCTGCTCAAATGGAATTTGCTCAATAAAAATATCGACGGGCATAGAAGATACTGGCATTTTTTTTAGCCATTTTCGAACACTACCAGCGCCGCCATTGTATGCAGCGATTGCCAACAAGGGATGTCCAAGACTTTTCAATTGTTCCATGTAATGTTCTGCCCCCAGATCTGCATTTATTTCTGGCAGAAAAAGTTCCTCATTAGAAGCAAGCTTTATTTTAAGTTTGGCGGCTTGTGCGGACGCTACAGTTGGCATTAATTGAAAAAGACCTCTAGCCCCTGCCCATGATAACGCGCGCTTATCAAAGGCACTCTCCTCTCTTGCAATAGCGAAAAGCAAAGGAGGAGACATATGGGCTTGCCGCGCTGCTTGATTAATTTCTTTATCGTATGCTTTAGGAAAAGCTAATTGCCACGGTAAAATTTTAGTGCGGATATCGAATGCGAAGGGAAATGCCATGCCTAATTGGCGCATCACCTGATGACTTTTACTCGGGTTTCCCAATTTGCCAGATAACTGTGCCAAAGCCATGCGATCTTCGGTAGAGGTCATTTCTTGAATCATTTTATCTACGTAAATAAAAGCTTCATCCTGATAGCCTGCATCAGCCAGGCAGTTGGCTTGGCGAAAATTCACATTTTTTTCTAACGCAATGTTTTTTGAAAGCACTGCTTTTTGCGGTTTTATTTTTGCGGCAGGGACATTTTTTGCGTTAATGATTCCAGCCACCAACCGTCCTGCTAAATAACCGTAATACGTGTGAGGATATTCGACAGATAAAAGTTGCAACACCAAGAGTCCTTGCTGGGTTTGTTCTAGGTCTGGATTTTTATACCAAGCAGTTAACGAGGGATAAAGTAAAAAGCGGCCATACCAGTAGTTGGCACGCAGATCAGGTAACGATTTAGAAGCGCTGTCTATTGAAGCTTTTAACGTTTCCAAGGCATGCGGAAAATCACCCTGCGCGGCAAAGAAAAAAGCGCGACCAAATACCGCATTTTGCGCCATGTCGCCAGCAGGATATTTTTCCAGAAACGTCACATAGGCTTCATTGACTTCCTTGTTGGTTTTGACCTGGTCTAAAACGGTAATTTTCCATAGCAGCACGTCATCGGCATAAGAGTGCGAAGGATACTCAGCTAAAAACTGATCAAATAAGGCCAACGACTTATCACTAGGCTGCATAGCGGCTAAACGCGCAGCGAGAAAGAAAGCATTTCTTTTCACATCCCCATCACAAGACTTTATGACCCGAAGTAAATAATTGTTGGCATCTTCATATTGACGTTGATTGCGGTAGGCTTTGCCTAATAAATAATGCCCCTCACAAATCCCTGCATTATTTTCTGTAATATCAACGCTTGACAATGGTTGCAGCGTTGAAATCACTTTGCTGTTTTGATTGTGTAAAATCAAAACCCGGGCACGCGCCAAAACATCGTCCTCAGACCTTGTTAACTGCCAATTTTTCCCAATATCTTGCTCGGCAATTTGATCCGCAGCTTTTGTCTCTGGCAACTCAACATATAGTTGATAAAGCGCGTTTTCAATCAATGAAGCGTGCGTCTTTACTTTTGGCGTATTTAAAAGAAGCGCCCATATTTCTGCCAACTTCTCTCGTTGCAATGAATCGAGAGTGTCTGGTTTAATATACGAAACAGCATTGATGTAATCAATCCACTCGTCTTTACCATTCTGCAGCCAATACATAGTAGGCGCATATAGAAAATTAATATTTTGTTTATACAAAGGCTTGGCAAGCAGCTGTTGAAATAAGGGCGCGGCTTTTGCCCAATTATTTTCTTGGTCATAACAAGTAGCCAATTTTAATAAAATTCCATCTCCGCACTGCTTATATTTTTTCAAATCTTTTTCGTAGGTCTGACATGAAGACGGGGCGTTTACCGCAACAGCTGGAGTAAAACATAAACAAATTAAGAACATCAAAAAAGTTGAACGCATTGATCCCTCTTGAAATTGATATGGAAAAAATACAATATGATAAGTCATTTCACGAAAAGGAAACAACTTTTATGAAAACCAAATTACGACCAGTCTTGCAACTCGCTCCTCTTTTACTTGTCACGATTATCGCATCAGCCTTCTTTGTTAGCAAGTCCCCCAGCCTTTTTAGTAAAGATGCGCTTTGGATGGAACTATCGGCAGAAGACGCTCAAAAATCCCAGATTAATATTCCTTCGTTAGCTCCCTTGGTGCAAAAAGTTGAACCCGCTGTCTTAGTCGTGACTACGGAATCCGTGTTCCAGCAACAAAATGCGCAGCTGCCGCCAGGATTTGAAAGAGGCCCCTTTGGCGATTTCTTTCGCTTTTTTGGTCCGCAACAACAAGGCCCAATGCATGAACAGAAAACCAAGGGACAAGGAAGCGGCTTTATTATTCATCCGTCGGGATTTGCTTTAACTAACAACCATGTCGTTGAAGGCGCCACTTCGATTAAAGTTAAAATAGGAACAGACTTAAAAGAATATGATGCAGAAGTAATTGGATCTGACGAAGATACTGACGTGGCGCTGCTTAAGATTAAAAGTGACAAAAAAGATTGGCCAGTCATCCCTTTAGGCAATTCAACTAATTTGAGCGTAGGAGATTTTGCCATCGCTATTGGTAATCCCTTAGGATTGGAACTTTCAGTTTCCATGGGCATTGTTTCTGCCCGTGGCCGACGCGATGTACACCCTTCTGGTCGCAATGGGCTTTTTGATTTTATTCAGATAGACGCACCTATCAATCCCGGAAATTCTGGAGGACCTTTACTTAATCTAGCTGGAGAAGTCGTTGGTATCAATACCGCCATGAGCGCCGCTGGGCAAGGAATTGCTTTTGCTATCCCAATCGATCAGGTTAAACAAATTTTGCCGCAACTCAAAAGCAAAGGACACGCATCACGTTCAGGTATGGGAATTCGCATTGAAAATGTCAGCCCTGAATTGGCACAAGCTTTGGGACTGCCCTTTACCCATGGCGCCGTGGTGCGCGAAGTGATGCCAAAGAGCGCTGCTGACAAAAGCGGCATCCAAGCAGGTGATGTTATCACCGAATTTGATGGCAAAATGGTGAGAGATGCTAGCTCTCTGCAGGTCATGGCTGGCCTTTCCGGCGTCGGCAAAAGTGTTCCCTTTAAAGTTTTTCGCGATGGAAAATCTGGCATGTTTAAATTAACGTTAGAAGAATTGCCCAAAGAAAAGAAGCCTAATCAAGCAATCCCTGCGCCAAAAAAAGAAGAGACCACAGCTATTGAAAGTATTGGGCTGACTGTTGCAAGCTTAGATGATAATGCCAAAACCCAACTGCACTTAGAAAAAGAAGTCACTGGGGCACGCATTGTGCAGGTCAATCCTCGCTCTATTGCAGCATTTGCGGGCATTGAAATCAACGACGTGGTCATCAAAATTAATAATCAACCAATTAAGAATCCCGGTGCCTTGTCTTCATTCGTAGAAAAAGCAAAAAAAGGTGCAGTGTTACGAATCCTGCTGCGTCGTCAAAAAGCCACAATATTTGTGGCAATATCGAAGCCTTAACTTAAGAGAAAATCATGTCAAAACGACTGATCATTATGCGTCACGCACAAAGTTTGCCAACAAGCATGACCGCTGATCATGAACGTCCTCTTGATGAAGTGGGCAATAAACAGGCGCCTAAAACTGCGCACCAGTTAGTCCAAGCACACTGGATTCCAGATTTAGTGTTATGCAGTGACGCTAAACGCACCAAGGAAACCTGGAAATTGAGTGCGCCTATCTTAGGCCAGGTTCCTATTATCTTTACACATGAACTCTATCACGCCACTGTTGCTCAAATTTTAACTCTCATAAAAACCAAAGCAAGCGATAGCCAGACCCTTATGCTGCTAGGTCATAACCCAACCGCAGAAGCTCTTGCAACATGGCTTTCGACAAAAGCCCTCGAGCTTGGCACAGCCAGCGCTGCTTTGCTTGAAGCAGATTTAGATTGGTCAGACATTTTAAATAAAAAAGGACAATGGAACTTTAAGAAAATAATCACGCCATAAAGTTCATACAAAAACATGACAAAAAATTCAAAAAATCAATTAGAAACTTTGATTCGCCAAGCGCTAAACTGTCTTGGCGAGGATATCAACAGGCCAAGCCTAAAAGAAACACCTAAACGTGTGGCGCAAGCTTTAGCGGAGCTTACCAAAGGCAATCAAATACCCATAGCTGAAATCGCCAAAAACTCTTTATTGCCAGCGCCTTCACAAGAATTAGTCATATTGAAAGCAACCCAATTTCATTCTTTATGCGAACATCATCTTTTGCCTTTTTTTGGCAGCGTCGATATTGCTTACGTGCCCCATAAAAACATTATTGGACTTGGTACTCTCGGGCAAATTATTGATGCTTGTTCGCAAAAATTACAACTGCAAGAAAATCTAACGGAAGAAATCACCAATATCTTGCACACTGCCTTAAAGCCCAAAGGGCTCATGATTGTCATCAAAGCACAGCATTTTTGCATCGAGATGCGTGGCCTTAAAAAACAAGGCAGTATTACTATTACCAGGTCCACACGCGGGAGCTTCGTGACAGATTCCAGCCTACGACAAGAAGTTACGGGGCTTCTTCAAGAATAGCGGGATTTTGTATGAGCTTTTCAAAAGTAACAAAAGCCTGGGATGCATAAAATCCATCGGTGACGCGCTCATCAAGACTCCAACGAATTAAAACCACATCTTTCGCAACGATTTCACCAGCGTCGTTCACCACTGGAGCCTTATAAATTCTTCCCAGCACGCCAAACAGAGAAACCGTGCCGTATTCGTACAAGTGATGAAATGGAGCATGCAGTTTTAGGCTGCCTAAATTAGCTATAAAAGCACTAGCGTACAGTGGGTCATTTTTTGTCATGAAGGCTGGCAATAAATTCAAGTTGTCGAGTGCACGCTGCAACCAAAATAAAAAACGGATCATAAATCCCGGCAAAAAAGTAACAATAGACATTTCTTTTTCAGACGATGTCAACTTGGGACTGCGACCTTCATTTATTTTTTCGTTGACCTTTCTGGATATATCAAAAACCGTGTCCGTCGCTGCAAATTGCATTTTGACAGCCGTCACCCCCGCATCTTCCTGCATCTTTTTTTTGACGCCAAAGGAAATCTCAACGACGCCACGCTGATATATCTTTCCGCCGGAGATAAAACGATTCATCCTGGGCCACTGACACAGTGTCCGTACCAGGCAGGCCAAAAAAACATGAAAAAAAGTAACGTCTTGTTCGTTATTTTTGCGTTTTAAATCACTTAAATACTTAAGCACATTGGTCACATCCACCGTTTGCTCGAAGTAAACCACCGAATCATTTCGTCTGGGCATCAAATAAGGCATAAAACGCCGCAAAGTGGATTCCTTTTGGACCAGTGCACCATCGGCGCGTTGCAAATCAAACATAAAAAATCCCTCCAAAACGCTTATACCCATTTTTGCTTTACGAGAGAACCGTAAGACCTTTTTTAACGCTTTTGATGGGCGCTGCAGCAGTTGGTTTTGTGGGCACATGCACAGGAGGCTTCTTCGCGGCCAAGGCTAATCTCGTCGCTACTTCATGAGCCAAGGCTTGAAAAGCTTTTCCGGCCGGGCTTTTATTTGCAGCACTAGCAGATAATGGCGTACCCTCATCTGCTCCTTGGCGAACAGATGGATCTAGGGGGATCTCAGTTAAAAATGGTAGCGACAGTTTTTCTGCAGCTAATCTGGCACCGCCGGATGTGAAGATTTCATGGCGTTTATCACATCCGTCACAAATAAAATAACTCATGTTCTCGACAACGCCCAAAGTCGGAATGTTGACTTTATCGAACATGGCTTTGGCGCGTACCACATCTGCTAACGCCACATCCTGCGGCGTTGAGACGACCACGCTGCCAGCAATGGCTACACGTTGAGAAATTGTCAGCTGCACATCGCCTGTTCCCGGTGGTAAATCAACAATTAAATAATCTAAATCGCCCCAGGCCACGTTAAAAAACATCTGCATGGATGCCGACGCAATCATAGGGCCGCGCCAAATCATAGCCGACGCGGTATCGACCAAAAATCCGATGCTCATCAGCTTGATTCCATGTTTTTCAATCGGCATCATGAAAGTTTCGTCACTGCCTTTTATGGAAAAGCCTTGCACTTCTGTATCTTGTGCGACCCCAAACATTATAGGAATGGAAGGCCCATACACATCAGCATCAAGCAAACCAACCCGGCAACCCAAACCTGACAAGGCCACCGCCAAATTGGAAGCAATGGTGCTTTTGCCCACACCACCTTTACCAGAAGCCACTAAAATAACGTTTTTGACATCGGCAACATTTTCCCGATAGATGCTTTTGCTAGTTGCTGGTTTGACATCAGCATAGACGTTTAATTCCACATCTGGGCAATGAGGTGATTGCTCAATGGCAGCTTTCTTAACCGCTAAAGCGCAGTCTCGTTCAGAGCGCAAAGCGAAAGTTGGCAACACCAACTCGACGACCAATTTTCCATTTTTCATTTCCATGTTTCGAATCAAATCAAGACTCACCACATCTTGGTTAAATTCAGGAACGATAATCTTAGAAAAAGCGGCTAATAGAGCTTGGCGATGATCTTCCCAGCTCGTCTCGATATTTTTTTTTAAAATGCCAAACATGAATTGAATTTAAGGTAGACAAACCCCCATGTCAATTCACAAATAACACCCCAGATGATTGACTAAAAGAATTTATCTCAGCCAATGTACATAGGAGGAAGGTCTTTATGGTAAAATCTGGTGATTTAATCGGCAACTATCGACTCATAAAAAAAATGAGCCCTTCTGAAAAAATGGCGCTTGTTTTTTCCGCACAACACAACAAAAGCAAGGCTTATGTTGCTCTTAAGATTTTTGATGCGCAAAACCCTGTTGCCCTAGAACATTTTGTTAGCGAAGTGCAAATTTTAAATCGATTAAACCATCCTAATATCATAGGCATTATTGACTCAGGACAAATGCAAAATATTGTTTACATCGTCATGGAATTTTTAGAAGGGGTTCACTTAAATCGCATTACTCCAAAAAGCATCGGCCTTCCTTTTAAAACCATTTGGCCCTTTATTGAACAAATCAGTCTCGGATTAATCCATATTCATCAAGCTAACGTCGCCCATCTTGATTTGAAGCCATCCAACATTTTGCTAACTCATCAAGAAAACCAAGCCCCTCTCATCAAGATTATTGATTTTGATATAGCTAAAGACATCTACGCTACTGGGAATAATTTTGATAAAAAACCTTGGGGCACGCCCGGCTATATTGCTCCAGAGCGCATTTTAAAAGAAAGTAAACCGGACATTCGCTCCGATATTTATTCCTTTGGCGCCGTTATCGCTTTTTTACTAACCGGCCAAAAACCTTTTAGCGGAGGGACCGCCGATCATATTTTAGCTAAGCAGCTAAACCAATTGCCCGACGTCATGAATGATTCTTATTTAGGAAAATCCCCCGAATTGCAAAAAATTATAACTCAGGCCATGCAAAAAAATCCTAATGATCGCTTCCAAAATGTCTCAGAAATGATGGAAGCGTTCGATGTAAGTTATTCGGGATCTGGAGGGTGAACAGGCAGTGGTGGTTGGACTGGGGGAAATAACAATGACACGATAATCGAGCCCCCGATAAGTGTAACAACAACGGCCAGCGAAACCACAATAGGGATTTTGAAGACACCGCCCAGCAACATTTTGCTTCCGACAAATGTAAGCACTAGCGCGAGTCCAACCCGCAAGTAGTGAAATTTTCCCATCACTCCGGCAAGCGCAAAATAGAGTGAGCGAAGACCAAGAATGGCAAAAATATTCGAGGTATAGACAATAAACGGATCAGAGGTAACCGCGAAAATAGCCGGGATGGAATCGATAGCAAATACTAGATCCGTCATTTCAATTGTTAGCAGAACCAAAAGAAGCGGAGTTGCATACCTGCGTCCGGATTCGATTACTACGAAGGCTTCTCCTCGGTAATCGGCGGTTATGGGTATGAGGCGTTTGAAAAGTCGAACAACAAAATTATTTTCCGGGTGAACTTTTCTTGCTCTTTGAATCAGGAGTTTAACGCCTGTCCAAATAAGCAGAATGCCAAAAGGATAAATGATCCAATGATATCTCTGCAGGAGCACCGCGCCTAAAGATATAAAGACTCCGCGCATAATTAGAGCGCCCAGAATTCCCCAAAATAGCACGCGATGTTGCAATGCTTTGGGCACAGAGAAGTAAGAAAAAATCACGAGAAAAATAAAGAGATTGTCGACGGAAAGTGCTTTTTCAATGAAGTAGCCAGCAAGAAATTCAAGCGCCCGCTCTCCGCCAAACCAATACCAGATACCAAGGTTAAAAATGACAGCAAGACCGATCCAAAAAACTGTCCAACCAATGGCCTCGCGCATTTTAACTTCATGCGCTTTGCGATGAAATACATACAGATCAAGGACCAGCATAACCAGAACGAATAAAGTAAAGCTGCCCCAGAGTAGCGGAGTTCCAATGGTTACTATTTCCATAGCCTAACTATATCCCCCTATACAGTGCCCAATTAAAATTAAAATCCTGGCTGAGCCGATAAAATATCTGCGCTGACATCTTGCTCGTATTCTTTAAAATTAGCTTGAAATAGCTGCACAAGACGTTTTGCTTGCTCATCATAGGCTTGCACATCAGGCCAGGCACGACGAGGATCTAAAATATCAGAAGGCACTCCGGCCACTTCCGTAGGCATTCCCACTTTAAAATATGGATGATCAACAAACTTGGTATTTTTTAAAGCCCCTGACAGTGCCGCAGATATCAAAGTACGCGTCCAGGAAATTTTCATCCGATTTCCCACGCCATACGGACCGCCCGTCCAACCGGTATTGACCAGCCAACAATCAACCTGGTGATGAGCAATTTTTTCACCGAGGATCTTTGCGTAGATGTGAGGATGGCGCGGCATAAAAGGTGCACCAAAACACGCGGAAAATACCGCCGCTGGCTCTGTGATACCACGCTCAGTACCGGCCACTTTTGCTGTATAGCCACTGATAAAATGATACATGGCTTGCTCAGGGGTTAACTTCGCCAGCGGCGGTAAAACGCCAAAAGCATCGCACGTTAACATAACGATATGTTTTGGGTGATCGCCAAGCCCAGGCATATAAGCGTTGGAAATTTCAGAAATGGGATAACTGGCTCTGCTGTTTTCCGTGTAGCGATCATCCTGCAAATCAAGCTCACGCGTCTCTGGATGCACCACCACATTTTCCAAAATGGTACCAAAGGTTTGCGTAGTTTTGAAAATTTCGGGCTCGTCCTTGGGACTTAAGCGAATCACTTTGGCGTAGCAGCCACCCTCAAAATTAAAAACGCCCTCGTCATTCCAACCATGTTCATCATCGCCAATTAATTGACGCAAAGGATCAGCAGATAAAGTGGTTTTACCTGTGCCACTTAAACCAAAAAAAATCGAGACATCGTTATCGCATCCAATATTAGCCGAGCAATGCATGCCTAAAATATTCTTGGCAGGCAACAAATAATTGAGCACAGAAAAAATACTCTTCTTAATCTCGCCAGCGTATTCTGTCCCACAAATCAGAACCTGTTTTTGAGAAAAATCGACAATAATGGCAGCCTCGGAATTAGTGCCATCTCTCGCTGGATCTGCTTTAAATCCTGGTGCATGAATCACAGTAAATTCAGGTACAAAATCAGCAAGATCCGCCTTTGCAGGATCGATAAACATGTTTTTGGCAAACAAAGCATGCCATGCTCTCTCGGTAATTACTCGAACCCGCAGGCGATGCTTGGGACTTGCACCGGCAAAGCTATCTTGCACAAACAAGTCACATGTTTTTAAATAATCAAGCATGCGCTGGCGAAGTCTATGGCATACATCTGGCGAAATGGGCTTATTAATCTTGCCCCACCAAACTGACTTTTCCGTCGTCTCATCTTGCACAATAAATTTATCATTGGGAGATCGACCCGTATACTTCCCGGTCCGGATCACTAAAGCGCCTTTACTGCTTAAACACCCTTCCTCGCGCTTAATAGCATGCTCCGTCAAAGAAGACGCTGAGAGATTGCTCAGTACGTTTTCGGCCTCATTCAGTCCAGCATGTCTTAAGTCAACGACCATCGTATCCCCTAAATAGTGAGCGATCAAAACAACAATGTGTCAAAGAGTCTTAGCGTGCTCATCACAACATCTCATCGGATATCTGTCGCTCAATTTGCATCAGCCTGGAGGCCATCCCATTTCACGTCCCCCCAATAGATGTAAATGAATATGATCTACGGACTGTCCAGCTGCAGGGCCCGTGTTCAACACCAAACGAAATCCCGTACCATCGATTTGTTGTTGTTTGGCCAGATCAGTTGCCAACAGAATCATTTCAGCCAGCAATGGACCATGTGCCAAATTTAAATCGTTACCTGAAGCAATATGCAGCTTGGGTATAAGCAAAATATGCGTCGGGGCAGCCGGATTGATATCAAAAAAAGCCAGAACATTTTCTGTTTCGGCAATGCGTTTTGCGGGCACTTCCTGGCGGACGATTTTACAAAATATACAACTCTGTTCCAACTCCATAGCCTTAAACCCTCACTACCAACCCAGATCACGTTCTATGTTGAGCGTTTGCTCCACAGCAAATGCGGCATTCATTAAAGTTGACTCGTCAAAAGGACGACCAATAATTTGTGTACCCAGCGGCAGACCCTGCTTAGAAAAACCCGTTAACAACGACATCGCAGGTAAACCTGCCAGATTGGCGCTCACGGTAAAAATATCATTCAAATACATCTGCAGAGGGTCATCGCTTTTTTCACCAATCCCAAAGGCTGGTGTCGGCGTGGTTGGGCAAACAATGACGTCAACATTCTGGAAGGCATTTTTAAAGTCATCGGCAAAAAGACGACGCACTTTTTGTGCTCGCAAATAATAAGCATCATAGTAACCAGCGCTTAAAACATAAGTTCCGAGCATGATGCGCCTTTTTACTTCTGGACCAAACAGTTGCCCGCGCGTCTCTTCATACATAGACAATAAACCATTTTGATCACCTAGACGGGGACCAAAACGAACGCCATCGTAGCGAGAGAGATTAGACGCGGCCTCTGCTGTGGCAATCACATAATAAGTCGCCACGGCATGTTCGGTATGAGGCAGAGACACGTCTATGATTTCAGCGCCACTGGCTTGTAAAGCGGCTATGGATTTTTGCACTGAGTCGCGAACTTCAGCATCCAAACCTTCGATAAAATATTCACGGGGAATGCCGATTTTGAGGCCCTTAACATCACCGGTCAAAGCCTGCAAATAGTCGGGCACAGCTTGTTTGACAGAAGTCGAATCACGCGCATCGTGACCGGCTATAGCCTGCAACATTATGGCTGCACCACTAACGTCTTTGGCAAAAGGTCCAACTTGATCAAGGGAACTAGCATAGGCGACAACGCCTTGACGAGAGACACGACCATAGGTTGGTTTGATGCCAGCAATGCCACAAAATGAAGCGGGTTGCCGAATCGATCCACCGGTATCAGTTCCCAAAGTTCCAAAAACAAAACCTGCAGCAACTGCAGCGGCTGAACCACCAGAGGATCCACCTGGTGTTCTATAAAAATCCCAAGGATTTTTACAGAGCTTATAAGCGCTTGATTCCGTCGAAGAACCCATGGCAAATTCATCCTGATTTAATTTGCCCATCATAACCGCGCCCGCGCTTTTCAATTTAGCCACCACAGTACCATCATAAGGAGGCCTGTATCCTTCTAAAATTTTACTGCCGGCAGTGGTGGGCACCCCTTCTGTTAGTATCATATCCTTGACGGCAACAGGGACACCGTCCAAAAGTCCTAGAGTTTGTTTGGTTTCTCGACGTTCATCTGAGGCATCTGCAGCCAATAACGCCGACGCTTCAGTCAGACAAAGAAAAGCGCCGATATTGCCATCGTGTTCATGAATACGCTTGAAGCAACTGATGGTTAATTCACGACTAGAAATCTCGCCTGATCGAAGTCGAGCAGCCGCCTCTGGTAATGACCATGTTTCTGGTTTTGTTTCACGCATACTTAAAAATCCTTTATTCGATAATCTTAGGCACCTTAATAAGCCCATCTTCATAGCCTGCCGAGCTAACTAAACCGAGACGACCAACACCAGGCCTTGCTTCATCGACCCTAAGCGGCAAATCTAAAGGCACAGCGTGCGTCATAGGCTCAACTTGATCAACATTTATTTTTTGCAAGCTATCCACATACTTGGTGACCTCGCCCAGATGATGCTGCATACTGCTTACTTCTTCATCGCTCAGCGACAATCTTGCTAAGCGCGCTAATTTTCGAACTTCTGCCGCTGCAAAAATCATTGTTTTTCCTCTAAAGATTTTCAAGTATCCTGTACGATGATATTCACCATGAAAAGGGGGCTTAACATGAACTTAAACCTTTTACAGTATCTTTTCACCGCATTGACACTGAGCGGCGCCATGGGCGTGATATTTTTTCGTAATTTTTTATATGCTATTTTATCTTTGTTGATGGTCATTTTTAGCGTCTGCGGGCTTTTGTACATGATGGGATTAGAGATTTTAAGTGCCATGTTATTTTGGCATTTAGGGACTACCAGCGCATTGGTTTTGCTACATAGCTTTTTTCTCCTGGGCTCGCAAAATAGCCAGAAATCCCCCAGACGGCTAATGCCTGGCAAATTCTTTTTTGTGCTTGTGGTTTTTTATGCAGCAGCGAACCTCGCCATGATTATCCCTGCCTTCCATATTTTCAAAATCAGTCCTACGCCTATCGACATCAAAATGCTCGTGAAACTTTTTCAAACCGAATATGCTTTTGCTATTTTCCTGCTACTTGCCTTGAGCCCTTTTATCTTCATCAGTACGCTCTTGCTCATTCGGCAAGATAAAAACAGGAGTTTGCCATAAACAATGATGGACTTTAACTCTGCTTTTTAGGTAAAACAAAATGAAACCTAAAGTAAGGTGCAGCAAATGCCGCTAAATCTTTTATTAATGCTATCTGGCTCATTGGTCATTTTAGGAATTTGTGGTGCGTTGTGTCGTCGTAGCATACTTGCCATTTCTTTATGCCTACATGTCGCATTTCTAGGAATAATTCTTTTCCTTGCCACATGCTTTGCAGAGCATGGCGGTATCAAAGCCATTTCGCTCGCTCTAATCTTAATCGTTATTTTTTCACTGCAAACGATGCTTGCAGGTGGTCTGGTTATTTTTATCTATCGCAACCAAGGGACTCTTAATATTGATGAAATGAGGCAGCTGCGTGGTTAAACCCTTATGACAACATCAGTCAATCTATGGGTAGTGATTGGATTATATCTTCTCGCCGCTGCTTTAGCGCCCATCACTACTCGACTTTTCAAAACCTTTAAAAATAAAATTTTTATTGTTTCTATTTGTTTACTTAATTTAATTTTATGTAGTCAAATAAGTGTAAGTGGTCACTGGCCACCTTGGAACTACTTAAGCGTCGCCTTAGCCTTTGGCGGTGGCATCACTTTGTTTTTTATCCCTAGGCAAATTTTTCATAAAGCCGTGGTCTTGTTTTTAGTGGTACAGGCTTGTCTGATCAGTCTTTTATTTTCAAATCACATCACCGTGACGGTCACTCTCACTATTCTATCTGGCTTACTCACCAGCATTCCTTTTTTCTTTAGCAGTCAAGCATATAAATCAGATAGTTTGACATCAATACTGTTATGGCATCGCTCAAGCGACTTGCTGCTACTATTTAGCATTACTGCTTGGCGACTGAATATCTCAATTGACATATGCGCATCCTTATTTCTCCTCGGTATTTTCATACGTACATCTCCTTTAATACTCACAACTTCACTGCAATCTCACCTGCATTTCATCTCTCCTGCCGCACGCACTTTTTATTTCTTTTCGATGGGTTTTGGCAGTTACATTCTTTTCGTCAAAAGTAATTTATTTTTCTTAATTCCGGAAAAATTGAAATTAATTTTTGCTATACTTTATATTTTTTCAGCTTTGTTCGCTCTTATCAGCGTTTTTCTTCGTCAAAACAGTTTATCTCTGCGTACCAATCTTGCGTTTTTGTGGATCTCTCTTTTTTATATCGCCACCTTAACCAACCACTCCAATGTTGCTTTAGTATTTATGCTAGTTACATGCATGTTTTTTCCATTTTTATTTAATTGGAGAGCCCTGGAAAACCATGCACCAATAAAAGAGGAATCCCTCTGGAGGTCTTTGATTCTATCTGGCTGGAGAGTCGATAGTTTAATGGAAAAAATCTATTTAAAAACAACTAGTTCCCTCGCCTATTTTACCAGAGAGATTATTGCACCAACCATTTATATCTTGTGGATACAAATCCCACAAATCCTTGCCGCCTTTGTACGAATCGTTTTAAGATTACTAAATGCCGGCGGCGCCCAAAAAGCAATTACAGTTGTGTTACTGGCCTTAACTCTATTACTGATTTACTACGCAGGAATTTAAAATATGACAATGTCAGACAATAACCTGCTGCTTGTACTCGTCATTATACCTATTTTTTCAGCAATATTTGTTTCACGAATTCCACATTTTGACATGACATCTGTGAGGCAAATTACGACAACGGTCTTAACGGTATGGCTCGCTTTTCTGCTAAAATGCGGTCACATCCTGTTCTCAAGCGAACAGCGGCTCACCTGGCGGCTTAATTATTCTTTATGGCTTGACGATAATGTTCTCGATTTATCTTTAGGACAAATTCAATTCGTCTTATTATTAGCGCTTTGGTTCGCCCTTTTTAGTCTGTTTTTTCTAAATAAACGTATCACAGAAAATAAAGGACTATCCTTCTCTGTCATAATTTTATTGCTGCTCGCTTTAGCAACACTGACCATTTTATCATCAACTCTTGCCGTTTCCATCATAACAGCCAATTTAAGTGTATGTTTATTTCTTTTTCTATGCGCTCGCCATGGTGGTTCTGAAAAAGGAAATGCTGTTCTTGTCAGCAGTTTATTTTTTTTAACAGTTGATATTTTTTCAATTGCCGTCTTATTTTTGCCCAAATCAGTTTGGCTTGTTGCTGGCTATTATCTTTATTGGATAGCATTAGCGCCCGCATTAACACGGCTTCTAATTCCTTTTTTTGCACCATTCTCACGCACGATGTTCGAAAACAGTTCCATTACCATCATTATTTTATACGTTGCTTTTATAATTCCGACCGGCGCAGCCTTACTATTTTCTATCAAAAATACGCTGCATCTTTATCAGCCGGCATTTATTTGCAGCCCAGTGGTTACCATTTTGGTTTTTGCCAGCAGCTTTTTTAGTGCTTTGTGGATAATTACAGAAAAAGATTGCCGACAAATTGGACTTTCTCTGCTGGTTTTTTACAATGCTATTTTTATCAATTTTGTCCTCGATCCCCACCATGATGCCTCCTCTCGAGCTGCCATCTTAATGCTTTTCTGTGCCGTCATCTGCGCCTCTTTTACGCTCTATGTCGGACAATTGCTTTTTTGGGAGCTGGAACACGAATTAATTGACACAACAATTAATCATCTATGGCTGGCAAGCCTCGCACTTTGGTTTCCTTTGCCAGGCCTTGGAATAGGCACTGCATTATGGCTTGGTTATATGGATTTATTTTCATCAACGCTGCTTTCTCCTGCTCTAAACATCAGTTTTTGGCTCATCATCTTTTTACTATTAATCACCGCATTAATACAAAATTACTTTCGCCACATTGATCCACAAACAACTGGAAGATCACTCCTAGGATACAGGCCTCGCAAGCTCGCCTCTCTTCAAAATGCTTGGGCGTCCTTCGCTGTTGTTTTACTTTTATGCTTGGTTAGTTCAACTTACTTTTTAAACACAGGTGCCTAATGTTAAATGTACCAACGCCACTATTGGTGACATCGGTAACATTGCTAATAAGTGCTGTTTTATGCCTATTGTTAGAGGGTGCCGGCGTCCAAGAAGGCTTTAAAAAAATAGGAAATAAACCTCATATTGCATTGCTGACTTTTTTATCAATTGCAGGCGTTGCCCTTTACAGCTTAAGCGCACCAGTCTCCTTTTCAAATCCAATTTTTGCCTTCGACCAAGCTGCCAAATGGGCTATTTTCTTTTCCTGCCTCATGGCGCTTTTCTGCTTAATTTTAAGCATGCTACAATCACGTGATTTACGTCAAGAACGCGGCGAAAAGTATGCGCTCCTCCTGGTTGCGCTCTTACTTGTTATCGTCATGTGCACCTTGAAAGATATTTTATATTTTACTATTTGTGTCAGTCTGTGGACTTTGATCATGATGGCTCTTGCTGCTTTTGATAATTACCACCAATTGGGATCTGAGGTAGCTGCCAAAATTTTCATAAAGGCGAGTTTCTTACTCTTAAGCATGGCCACGGCAATTGCTTTTTCTTACCTCTGCTCTGGTTCAACTCAATTTGCCTCAATTGCCAACGCCATCAACGATCCTTTGAATGCCACTTTAGGCAAAATAGCTTGGTCATTTATTTGGATTTTAGTCCTCTCTTTTTTTGACGTTGCCCCATTTTTTTGGTTTCACATCGATTATCTTGACGGAACCTCTTCTTATCTATCTACGGCATTTGCCATGGGTAGTTTTATCCCCGGCAGCATAATTTTACTGCGCATGATTGAAGCCAATCAAATCGCAGGCAATGCTTCTCCGATACTTTTGAATTTTCTTGGTTTTTTTGCAATGCTTTCTATGCTAATTCCGGGATTCATGGCCATTGATCAAAGGCGCATTGCCCGCATGGCTGTCTACTTATTCATGCTGCAGCCGGGATTATGGCTCACATTAACGCTCGCAAATGCGAATCTCAGCCAGGCCACTCCCTTCATGTTTTTCATGTTTCTCGTCAACGTCGCTGTTGCCATCCCCGGTGTTATTCTGGGTCTAAACTTTTTAAAAATCCCCGCACACTTAGAGATGACCTGGGAAGATTATGCAGGCGCAGGCCGCAAACACCCTTTCATCATCACGGCCTGGCTTATCAGTCTTTCTTCGCTGGTGGGTGTTCCGGGAACACTGGGATTTTATATTCGCATGTCGGCATTAAAAAATTTATTTTTAAATCAATATTTTTTAAGTGGGATTATCATGATTCTCAGCATCATCATTGGCACTGCACCCGTCGCCAGATTAGCTGTCTTTCTATTTGCCAAATCGCCACATTATGAATTTAGCAGCCTGCATCCGACCAAGCACACTGTTTTTCTTTTTTCATGTGCAGTAGTGCTTATTGCTACTGGAATGCTCCCTCAATTACTCTGGCAGCTTATTGCGATTTTGCCGAACCATGATTGAGACGCATCAACAACGCTTCGCCATGGCCTTTGCCTAAAATCAATTTGAGTTTATCCTCATAAACAAAGCTTGCTGTGGTTTCAATATGTGGCACATGATGGCAAGTGCGGCAGGTACTTTCGGGAACCTCGCGTTTAATCCATTTTTTATCACCGCTTAACGCGTGTAAACTTCCTGGCCCATGGCAAGATTCGCATTGGACATTTTTGCGAAAATCGATTTCGCTGACTTTGCAATAACCACCAGGCTCCATGAAACCGATGCTGTGACACCCGATGCAATTTCGATCAGTCGCTTTATGTTTTTTCTCCAAAGTTGACCACGCTAAAGAGTGCCCAGATCTTTGTTTAATAGGCAAACCTTTTTCATTTTTGCCAGCCATTTCCACTACCGCATTTTCCCAAACATTGACAGCAGCGAGGTGGCAATTTTTGCAAGTTTGCACACCCACATAAGTAGGCTCGCCAGGTTTTACAGGCTGGCAATTCGTGTTTGCTTCACACTTGGAAACCAAATGGGGGATTGATTTCTCATAAGCCAATAGTTTTTTTTGCACTTCTGGCAACGGTGTAATTTCTTTATGAAGCGCAATCGCTCTGAATTTGAAAAATGGTCCTGGTATTTCGACCTGATTGCTTGGCATTTTTTTTTCGTTAATTAATTCTGTTTCGATACTACGCAGTTGCTTTTCTAAAAAAGATCGTCTTGCTAACGCCGCATCTTTGATTTGTTTTTTTAAAGATTGGGCGCGGTTTTGCAATAAACGAGAACGCATTTCATTTTTATGCAATCTGTCATCTATCTGCCAAGGCCCGGTCTTTTTAAGAGATATATTTCTAAACTCAACAACACCTAAATATTGACCCTGCATTGCCGCAGAGACCAACCAGGGTCCTTGCTCAGATAACAACTCTGCAGGCATTGGTGTCTCGCTCATCTCTTGCCCTAAAATCACGATGTCAACATCCGTTACACCTTGAAACCAAGTCCGCACACTTGACGTATGTGCCTGCGCCACTACCACAACGATCTGAGCTCCCTCATTTTTTAACCGCTGCGCTTCCTTGCTGAAATCAATGTTTGAACTCACCCCTATCAACCCAATTTTGACGCCGGATTGATCTAAAATTTGTCCAGGCCTGGGCATTTCATTCAAAACAGGAATTTGATACTTTTGTAAAAAAGAATGATAGAACGCCGCACCACGAGACTCATCAAAAGGTCCTGGCAGCGTCCCTGCAACTTTTAAGCTTTGATAAGTTGCAAGCAAAATATTAAGTTTAGCCTCATCCTGGCATAAATCAACTTCAGCCTGCTTTTTAGTAGAATCAAAAAAAAGATTCCCTCCATCTACAAATAGCAGGCGGTCTTGAAACGCTTGACGTGCTTCGCGTACAACAAAAGCCAATCGATCCAATCCGCCCAAAGGATCACTGGTGCAGCCGCAGGGCTCGATATAACCACGCACATTCGTGCTAAAAAGCAAAACAAAGGCATCTTTGCTGTCGACGGCAAAGCGACCTTTTACATTTTGCTGCTCGGTCCACTTACAATTACTTAAAAAAAGTAAAAGCAATATCCCAAAAAATCGACACTGCTTAGAAAATACATGCATCCTTAAAAACCTATCCTATGTCTTAGACTTCCTTCTCTTCATCGAAGCGGCGCCCTAAAAGCTCTGCAGCTAAAGGCAGATCCAGCTCTGAATCTAATCTACCTCGATAAGCTTGAAAGCCGCAATAAATACAAGAAAAATATCCATCGCCACAAGATGCCCGGGCCAAAACCACCCCCATGCTGTGACACTTAGGGCACTCACTACGAGCGTATTGGCGTTTTTTAGGACCGCCCGCGATTGGACCTCCGTCTTTTCTATGGCTCACAGAGATAACCACCGCCTTTTTTTTAGGAAGACCAGCGTTGCCGTCTACATTAGCAGCATTTCTAGTCGCCTGTACTAAGCCCATTTCCTTGGTGCTCTTATTTTTAGTGTTTTGTTTAAATTGCATCCGATAGTCGTCGATGGCTTCTTTAATGTCATACTCCAGACGAGAAGCGTTTAAAATTTGCCACGCTTCTAGAACCTTTTCTTGCAAAGTTTCGCGAGCCGTCATTTTTTCTAGCAAAACCAAGCTGGGCTTTGCCTGAATACGGTAACCGGTCAACACCTTAGCAATATTTGCTTTTGCAAGTTTGGAATAGGGGCGCTTAGTAAGAGTCAGAATTTCATGCAGCAACGAGTCTCTGGCCGTCATCATCTTCTAGATTCTCCTTGTGAAAAATAAAAGCAAACATGCTTTTTGCTTTTCATAAATGACTCTTTGTTGCCTTACAAGAAAATTTACGACAAAAATAGAATTAGTTGTCAGGTTAAGGCATGATACCCTCAATGCGTTATTTATTTTTCATCAAGGCGTGGATATGGGCAGTCATGTTTTGCACCTTCTCGCACCCTCTCGTCGCTAATCCGTTTTTTAATATTTTAAATCAATCGATTCCGGATTTGGTCCTTAAAACCATTCATGAAAATATCAACGGAACGATCAAAGCCGAAAAAGTCACTTTTTCACCACCGAGTACTCTGATCTTTAATAATTTCAACCTGCAAGATCAACAGCAACAGACAATTATTGCTATCAAAAAAGTAACCATTAATCTGTCTTTGCTCTCTTTGTTTATTGGAAGAATAAAAGCAGATTCCATTGCAGCAGAAAACCCCAGCATCAATCTGGCGACGGAAAATGGAGAACTCAATCTCGCTCGCATTTTCGCAAAAATGAAAATAAAAAAAAACAACAGTTCACTTCCGCTGATTGACTTAAATCATATCCAAATCAGCAATGGCCGTTTGTCGTGGATAAATGAAAAAAAGCCACAACTTTTTTTTGATCAAATCTTTGCTTCTGGACAGATCAAGTTAAGCCCTCAGGGAGCAGAAATACACGTTGCATCTTTAAAAAGTCGACAAGGAAACTTCTCTTTTGAGCAAAAAAAATGGGATATCCAAACCCTATTTCTGGAAAATGCCTCTTATCAGAAACAAATTTTAAAAATTAAAAATTTAACAGCGAAAATTTTTGACACTCCTATTCAGGTGCAGGGCAGCATTCATTTTCATGGACACCAATTTCTGATTAAATCTCAGATAGGTCCCCTCGAAATTTTTGATCTGTCTATTAAAAGGGCTGTCCTAGATTTAGAAATCAACACCAAGCTGGTCTTACTCAAAAACGGCAGACTTGAGCTAAATGACAGCGCAGTTATTACTTCGCAAGGCACGTTTGACCTAGCCACACGTGCCATAAAAATAGCTTCTCACATTCATCGATTGCCCTTTAAAAATTTCAGAAAAACAATTAAGTTTGACCTAGAGGCTGATGCTGTTTTGTCAGGACAATTAGATGTTTCAGGCGTTATTTCTGAGAATTCCCCCATCCAAATTCATGCCAATACGGATGTTGATAATTTAATTAGCTACGATTTTCAGGTTCCAACATCTCACCTTGATTTAAATTTGATTCTGACGCCGCAAAAAAAATTAGAATTTGTGAAGGCGACTTTGATCAGTAGTGACTTAAATTTAAATGTCAGCGGCAGTATCGATTTAACTACAAAAAATTCAGCACTAAAGCTCGCTCTCGATGCCCAAACCCCGCATCTTTTTTACACCAAAATGCCTAAAGATATTCTCCTAAGGGGGTTTCACGCCAAAGGCCAATTGACAGGACCTCCAAAAGAATCTTTGTTTAGTGCCAAGCTGTTATTAAATACCTTTCAAAAAGATGCGACTTGGGGAAAAAATTTATCAGCTGCACTACGCATCAATAAGCACGCTGTCATCTTTGAAAACATAGCAGGGACACTAGCAAGAGGGCAAGTTCTGGGAAATCTGTCTTTTGATACAAGAAATAATAAACCAATACGAGGTGCATTCACAATCCGCGATGCCTCTTTTGACCAAATACCATTCCCCTCGTTCCTGCACTCTAAAATCAGCGGCCATCTTCATGCTCAGATCAATATCTTGGGAACTTGGCAACAACCAGACCTGCAAGCAAAAACCCAGCTATCCAATGTGCATATAAAAAATTTATTCTTTCCTAAAATCGCCACGACCATCAAATACAGCGACAATCAAATTCAAATAAAAGATATGGAAGCGCATATGCCTTACGGCGACATAAGTGCTCCCTTAGTCACCATCAATTTAGTTAAGAAAAGTTTGCAAGGATTGCTATTTTTACACCAATTGTCTCTCGAAGGTCTCCCCAGTTTAAGCAAATATGGCTTAACCGCTACCGCCTCAGGATCTTTACAAATCAGCAATAATTTTGACCAACCAAAAGTTCAAGGTTACCTAAGTCTTCAAAATGTCACCTGGAAAAAACAGTTAATTGGACACGGCAAAACTTTTGTTTGGTATGATCCCACCCATAAGCCATTTATCCAATTAAGCGGAGAATTAGTACAAAGAGACGCCTCCATTCTTTATCGCTCGACCATTGATATTGCTCACGAAAAAATTCGTGCCGAAGTGGATTTAAACAATATTTCTATATTGCCGTGGACATCTTTGCCCGCCTCTTTCACCATGCCTTTGCAAGGAAAAATTTCTGGGGCAGTGCAAGTGGACGGTTCTTTCAAATTACCCAGCATTACAGCTAAAATCACCTGTCCTGATATTCAGTATCAAGAAAACATCACGACCTATGACCAAACACTGCGTTTAGAAAAACAATGGGTCTCTGCTGGACCGCTGCTTCTCTATACTAGCATCAAAGAAGGACAGCTCGCGGCGACCTTAAGTGGTGGCGATCGCTTGCAAGTGTCTATCAATGGACTTTTTAACCAAAGCCATGATTACGATTTACAAATCGACGGTTGGCTCAATATGACTAAGCTTGAGCGCTGGATTCGTTTTATTAAAAATCATTTTAGTTCTGTTGATGCTAATTTTGCGATCCATACGCGGCTAGCACAAAAATCTAAGCAAGATAAACTTATCTTTAAAGGGCATGCCGATATTGATTCGCTGGCGATTGCCATGCCCGGACTTGCGCCCATTGAATTAAAAGAAAAAACCCAAATTCAATTTCATAACAACGCCATTGAATTTCTTTCCCCTGCCCTTTTCTCATCTGCCAATGGCCAATTGTCGGTCAGCGGTTTTGCTTCTGACTCTCAATTAAAACTAAACTTAGACGGTAAAATCCCTTTAATCTTCACAAAATACTTCGCTCCCTTTTTTACAACAGCTGCCGGTCTCGCAACTGGTGCATTACACTTAAGCGGCACCTTGAAGAGTCCTTTCATTGACGGCTACATTATCCCCGACAAAGGCGCCTTCCTGAAACCAGGCGCTATCTTCGACGATATAATTTTCAACCGTGGTCAAATTAATTTTAAAAGCAATCAAAGAGAAAAAACTATTTCTTTATGGTTTGATCAAATTGATATGATGATTGGAGATGGCCATGCCTACATAAATGGAATGGCCATATTGCATACACGATACCAACCTAACCAAAGCAGTTTTGCATTCTGGGATTTGCAATTACAGGGCAATGAAATTGTTTTAAGAAAGCAAAGAGATTGGATGGAAATTAATCTTGATGTTTCCCTGCGCAGCCAAGATAAAAAAGACCTATTTTCTGGAAAAATTAATATTAGCGATGGTTATTTATTTAAAAAATTTACTTTTCAAAACTTTATTTTATCCTCTGAAAAAATGGGAAAGCTTACTCTGCCTAAGTGGCTTTGGCCAGTCCTGGTCGATGTTAAAATTGCCGCATCCTCATTTCATGCCCAAACACAAATGTCGGCATTCTTCATAGACAGCCAGTTAACGGCGAATCTCCATTTAATTGGTACGTTGGCATCGCCTCGATTGATTGGTGCTGTTGATATATCAGAAGGAATTTTTAAATTTCCACTGCTTTATTTTGAGATTCCCTCAACTTCTATACTGTTTAAAAATACGCCTGGCCGCTTCATTGATCCGCAAATCAGTATTTTTGCCTACGCCGATCTCCCCCAAAAACGTTTTAATTTATCCGAAGATACCACCTTGGAATTAAGTATTAAGGGTAATCTTGAGCAAATGAAATTAAATATTAAAACGCTTTCTGGTGATAAAACTTTTGATCGTGACCGATTACTTTTATTACTAATCGGCGTCAGCAACGGTGGCACGGAAATGCTAGAAGACATGCTTTCGTCTTATACAGGCACACGTATTCTAATCGGTAGCGCACTTCAGGCAGAAGGAATTGTCACTCAGGTACAGTGGCAGCTGAATACAAGACTTGAATTTGAAGGAACGGCAAGAACAACCGCCTCCAATGTTAATTTCCAGGATCTAAAATTAAAATTAATGCTTTTTGATCATCTGCCCTTTGGCAAAAAACTTTTCTTAGAAAGCATGCTTTTCTCGCCTGCGACAGAGGCCACAGACATCGATACCAGAGAAGATCTTCGCCTTAAATTTAGGGTAATGGAACAATAATGCGGTTTGTGCTTTTATTTATTTGTACTGGGTGCTTATTAGTTCCCACAATTTCTGCATCTATCGATGCAAATACATTGTTGATTACCAGGATAGAGACGACGGTAAACCTGCCTATTGATAAAAATGAAAACACCGATTTAGAGCAATATCTATCGGAACTACTGCACGTTAAAGCAGACAATCACGCCCTCGAATTAGCAAAAAATCGACTTGGCTCCTTAAAAATATACAAGCAAATTTCTTGTCATTTTATTTATAATCAAGATGGCGTTTTACTCTCATGTCAACTAGAACGAATTCCTATTCTGCGAAAAATCCTCATTCAAAATTTACCAGTCATCTTGCTAGAAAAGGATTTACGCAAGCGATTAACCGTTCAGCCTGGTGAATCTTTAGATATTGATTCAGCCAATAGCGAAACTCAGCTGGGCGTCATCCAAAAGACCGTCTCATCTTTTCTAGAAAGACAGGGTTATTTTGACACAAAAGTCACGCTTGACTACAAACCAATTCTTGACACCGCAACTCTTGATATCATTATTGATATAGATGGTGGTACATTTCGACGAGTTAACCAAGTAACGCTATCTCCTAATCTCACTTTCGATCAAGCAAAAATAAAAGGCATGTTTCGCAATATGTGTCGCAACTTTCGCGATACTTTTGAAGCGATTGGTATGGGTGGATTCAATTGCTACTCTCGTGAACGCGAAAGAGAAGCGATTCAATATTTTCAGAATTTTTTAGATCAAAAAGGGTATTACACAGCATCTATCTCAACACAGAAAACCTTAATTGATCCCTTGGACGCACATGCACCCAGAAAATGCCGAGCCACAGCTAAGCAGTTAAATACTTTTAAAAAAAATGCCATCAAACCACCCGCGCGCTGCCTTGATATTAATGTTTATGTCGACTTGGGACCTCGAATCATTGCTGAATTTATTTTTGACAAAGGGCAAACGCTTCAGCTTTCATCAACTGGCTTATTTTTTAGAAACTTTTTTGCTGTCGAGTTTTTTTCCAGACTATTCAATACGTCTTTCACGGGCGCTTCGCTGCCGGCTGACGAAACCATTCTTATCAATGAACTGCAAAATGTTCTAACTTTTTCGAATACGCGCAAATTTGATGAAAAAGAAATTGCTTACTCTATCGCTAATATAAAATCTGTTTTAGCAAAAAGAGGCTATCTTTTAGCCAACGTCACAACCGAACAAGATAGTATTCAAGATCAAATTGTCTACCTCAAATTTTTTATATCACCAAAAAACCCTCAAACAGTCACGCAAATTAGCTTTACGGGCGATCCGCTTTTTTCAGATCAATGGATTTTTAAAGAAGTACCATTAACTGTCTTACCAAGATCCGCTTTTAATTCTGGACATTTTGATGACACTGGGCTTGCCGCTGATGTCGCTAAATTAAATTTATTCTACATCAATCAAGGCTACCGCGATGTTCAAATTAAAACCGAAAAAAGAGTCACTCAAGAAGGACTACATATATGGCACCAAATTAATCCAGGTCAAAAATACACTATTCAAGAACTTTTTATTGAAAATGGCGATTCAACGCTATTGCCACAAATTCTTCCTTTGCTATCCAATTGCCAAAATGCTCACAAAAATCATGATCAGAATTTAACATCAACGTCAATTTGCAAAAAAAGTCCTTACCTAAAGCACTTTATTACCGACGATGAAAATCGCATTCTAGATGTCTATCGCTCTAATGGCTATCTGCACGCAAAAATCACCAGCAAAACAATTGAAAATGGTTCAAGCAATACATTGCTTTTTTATCTAAATCCACCTGAAGAGAATCAACAATTTCACATCAATCAAATTTTAATTGACGGCAATACTGCCACCGAAAATTCTGTCATGATCAGGCAAATAGGAAGACCTTTATTTTTGCCTAATACTACTTTAAATGTGGCGAAATTAGAAGAAGGTATAGCTAAACTCAGACAAACTAATTTATACTCGCGCATTAATCATCGCTATCTATATGAAAATAAAGACAGCGTATCGATATTACTTTCGGTTACAGAAAAGCCTTCTTTAACGGTTGATTTTTCCTTAGGCTTTAGCACCGACAAACTTTTCTCTGTCGGCGCAGAGATTCATGAATCCAATCTATTTGGATCTATGTTGCAATGGACCACCCAGATTGATTTAGGTTTATTCTGGGGGCGTAAAAGTGATATTAAAAACACCTTGGCTTGGCCGCGAATTTATGGGCTACCTCTCGATTTTAAAATCATCATCCCTCGGCTTGTTTACGCAGAAAATTCCAGACAAGTACCACCCGCGCGTCATCTCTTAACTCAAATAATTACAAGCTTAGAATGGCAGCTTTCTCCTACAATTTACCCCTATCTTAAACATGAAATTCGCTGGGATAAATGGCAGCAAGACTATAATCCAGATCAATTCAATCGAAATTTTACTGAGGTACTTAAAAGCCTAGACGGTCTTTCTATTGTTTGGCAAGAGCCAGCGACTGTGCGCAGCGTTTTAATGCCTGGCATCAGCTATATAAATGTCGATCATCCTTTTAATCCCAAACGTGGATTAAAGCTTAATCTATCAACAGACCTTAGTTTCTCGTTATTGGGTGCCAGAATTCCTTTTCAAATTTTAAATACACAAATGGTGCATTATTTTACGGTAGGCGCATTTACCTTTGCCAGCCAACTCATTTTCCGTCGTGCTTTCATTGAAAACCCAGAGTCAATGTGGTGGGTATTGAAATACCAGTCAGACATGGATTCTCTGGGCGGCGATCACAGTGTAAGGGGCTATCAGCCAGGCACCATTGGCATATGGGGACCCATGTTGGATAATCGAGATGGAAAGATTCTCCTCGATGACAATAACAAAGAAGTCTTGGGCTACCACCCTGGAAATTCAAGTTTACAAGGAAACCTTGAAGTCCGATTTCCGCTTAAAAAGGATCTTCTTATCGGAGATCTAGACGGCGCTATCTTCACTGATTTTGCGTTGGTTGGTAATTGTAAAGCACTTTTCGATTGCAATAATATGAATTCCACTTGGCAACACTTAAATACTAGCAGCCAAATCGGATGGTCTGTTGGCTTAGCACTTCGTTACGTATTACCCATAGGGCCAATTTCTCTCGACTACGCCGTCTCTCCTATCACTTATGCGCCTAACTGGCTAGGAAGACAGTCGAGAATCCATCTGCTTTTTGGATATTCATTTTAAATCTTATTTGCGAGTTTATCTAGAATAATATCTGCTAAATACTTCTCCAGTTCTAGGTAAATTGTCCGCATTCCCGGATCAACATCACCATTAATTAAGACATTGATGTTTTCCCTGTCTTCTTCGGTGAAATCCGCTTCTACTAGCTTGAATTTCGAATTCTTGTATTTAGAGAATATTTGCGGAAAATATTCATCCCAAACAATTTTGGTCTTACAAGCAGTCGAGATAGTGCCAAAAGTAATAATGTGTAAGCGATTTTTAAGTGCTTCATCTTTAATGTCAAAGTTTCCCGCCAGAACAGTGTAAATACCATCGGTGTCGATATACGCTTCAAAAAATTCATTATAATAAGATTTCCGATTTGGATCTAAATACATAAGCATGTAATTAGGAAGCCCGCTTAGCTTGTCAGAAGACTGTGCATTTAAAATACGATCGGCCTCGTCTATCAACATCAAGAAATTTTTGAACCCATTTTTATCTTCGCCAACTCTAATCATGGCATTTGCGACCAAACCGGGACTGCCATCTCCTTCTCGTGTTCCCACAAATTTCGCTTTAGAAATTTCAGACAAGGATATTTCCTGATAAGGAACCTGCAAAAATTCAGCCAGCAATTTTGCCGCGCGCGTTTTTCCTGTACCAGGAGCGCCTTTAAAATAAACAGCATGTTTTTGTGTCGCCAGCTGCCCTTTTTCTTTGGCGATATAACGAACCACTAAACGGCGCAATTCTTTTTTAGTATCTTCGTTGTAGCAATCAAATATTTTATCAAACCGATCACGATCGTAAAATGTTTCCTTCATCTCAGCAGGCAAAGACAAAGTGCCATGAATCAATTTCACAGCTAATTGCGCAGATTTTTTACCATCCTCATCAGAAAAATTATTTTCTCCGGTCCTGGCAAGCCGCAATTGCTTTTCAATGCTATCTTGCAGAGCAATTGGAATCTCTGGCTTCTTGCGTATGTAACGCCTTTCGTATTTCTCAAGATTATCGAAGGTGCTGCCAGAGTAATATTGATACAAAGATGATGTGGTTCCAGAGACAGCGCTGGTTGTTCCTTCTATGAAGCGCTGGATGGGCGAGAAAAAGAAAGTGAGGCCAGTTATGGTGGCGCTCAGCGAAGTTGATGCGAGTATAACAGGATTCATTGTTGGCAGAGATATACGTTGATGGAGCTTAAAATAATAACCCGCACCTAAGGAAGCTGCCACTGTTATTAAAAAAGCCGCTGGGGCTTGCAACGAACTCCAGACTGCATTCATTTTTTTTTGTAAAAAATAGTTCTCTAATATTTTTTCTTTATCTGCGCCAGACTCAGCATTTTTATATGCTTCTGACGAGAGTATCTCTGCTTGATCAAACAGGCCCTCAAAATCATTTTGATAGGCATAATTCCAAGATGAACCGACTTCTTCTTGGGGCACTTTTTTGCTTAAAGCCAACAGCGGAGTGAAGATAACAAAAATTAACAAACATTTTTTTTTCAAAAAAATATCTCTCTGACAGATGTTAAGCGATGGTTATTTTTTGATCCAGGTAGATATCCTGAATGGCGTGAAGTAGTTCCACTCCCTCTTTGCGGGGCTTTTGAAATGCTTTTCGTCCAGAAATAAGGCCGGTGCCACCAGCGCGCTTATTAATGACAGCCGTAAGGACGGCTTGCTGCAAATCATTTTTACCAGAAGGACCGCCTGAATTAATTAAACCAGCTCTCCCCATATAACAATTAGCAATTTGATATCTAGTCAAATCAACAGGGTTTTCCGTGGTCAACTGACTATAAACAAGCTCAGAGGTTTTTCCAAATTTAACGGATTTATATCCGCCATTATTTTCGGGCAACTTTTGTTTAATAATATCAGCCTCAATGGTAACACCCAAATGATTGGCTTGGCCTGTTAGATCTGCAGAGGCTTGGTAATCGACGCCGTCTTTCACGAAATCATTATTACGTACATAACACCAGAGCACAGTAAACATCCCCAGTTCATGAGCATGCGCAAAAACTTCACTTATCTCTTGCAGTTGGCGACGTGATTCTGCTGAACCCCAATAAACTGTGGCACCGATTGCCACGCAGCCCATATCAAAAGCGCGCTGAACATTGGTAAAAAGAACTTGATCATAGGTATTTGGGTAAGACAGCAACTCGCTGTGATTGATTTTCAGCATGAACGGAATTTTATGAGCGTACTTTCGAGCAACCGAACCCAAAACGCCATAGGTCGTAGCCACTGCGTTACAGCCACCTTCGATAGCAAGCTCGATGATGTTGCTTGGATCAAAATAATCTGGATTGGGAGCAAAGGATGCGCCCGCTGAATGCTCAATGCCTTGATCGACGGGTAGAATACTTAAGTAACCAGTTCCGCCCAGTCGACCATGGTTAAACATGGAGGCCAGATTTCGCAAAACGACAGGGCTTCTATCGGTCTGACTATAAACGCGATCAATAAAATCAGGACCAGGAAGATGCAGTCGCTCTTTAGCAATGCTCGTGCATTTATGATCTAACAAATATGCCTGACTTCCAAGTAATTTCTCGACGTTCATGACAGCTATCTCCCTTAAAATGGAATATCATCTTCCATATAACCACTGTTGGGCTCAAATTCTGCCGGAATATTTGCATTATTATTTTCAGGTGCACCAAACGATGCAGCAGCATAGGTCGAAGGCGCCTCGCTGTTGTTTTCTTTAGCGCTACCCAAAAAGAGCAATTGATTGGCAATAATTTCAGTAGTGTAGCGTGCTTGCCCTTCTTTATCCGTCCAAGAACGTGTTTGCAAACGTCCCTCGACGTAAACTTGTCGACCTTTTTTCAAAAAGCGACTGGCATTTTCAGCAGTTTTTCCAAAGCACACCACGGAAAACCATTCTGTGTGATCTGTCCAATTGTCGCCTTCTTTGCGGCGCTCGGTCACGCCAATACGCAAATTGCAAACGGCAGTTCCTGACTGCGTATAACGAACTTCGGGGTCACGCCCGAGGTTACCGATAACGGTTACTTTATTTAGACCTGCCATTTGTACCTCTTACTTGATAAATGTATCTTTGTATCTTTTGTTAAGAGCCTTACCTACAGCCAAATGAGCCAGTTGTGAATAGAACGATTGCATTTTATGGTTTTCTGCTTGGATTTTCTTTGATCCATGCCGGCTGCTTTCTACCCTATGTTGCCAAACAGGGCTACTATCAAGCAAAATTGCTCTCGGGGCGCCAGCCCATTTTGCAAGTTCTGCAACAAGACAGCTTAACTCCCCATCAACGCCAACGGCTGCAACTAATTTTAGCGGTCAAAAACTTTGCGACTAATGTTCTGGCATTATCCCCAAATCAAAACTACTCCACCATTAATCTTCAGTGGCGCCATACCCTCTATAATGTGTCGGCCAGCAAACCCTTGCTTTTTAAACCTTACACTTGGTGGTTTCCCATCATTGGCACCATGCCTTACAAAGGTTTCTTTGAAAAAGCCGATGCCATAAAAGAAAAAAATCGTTTATTGCTTAAAAATTTAGACGTACAAATTGGGCCCGTCGCTGGCTATTCTTCTTTGGGTTATTTTTCAGATCCGGTTTGGCCACAAATGCTCGAGTTGCCACTTGTTTTCCTGGTAGAACTGATCATTCACGAATTAGCCCACGCCACCATTTATTTTAAAAATCAAACTGATTTTAACGAAAGTTTTGCTAATGCTGTAGGTAAAATGGGAACATTGGCATTTTTAAAAGAGCATTTTGGAGAAAAAAGCCAAGAGTATCAGGACGCCATTTCCATTTATAATGATCAGTCGCTTTATAACACTCACATGTGGCAGCTCTATCAACAGCTCGACAACCTCTATAAAAGCAAGCAAAGCCCAGCAGAAAAACAAAAACTTAAAAAAGAAATTATTTTTAATTTTACGCTTTCTTATCCAGAAATTCCCTTTTTGACTGTTTATTTTAAAAACAAAAATTTAAATAATATAAACAACGCATACTTAATGTCGTTTAGGCGTTACAATTCTGAGCAAAAAAGCTTTGAAGAATTACTTAACCACGTTGACAACAATTGGCCAAATTTTTTAAAAAATATTCGCAGCCTGGAAAATAAAAGGCCACTTGGCTAATCGCGCAGCCTCAGCGGCCGGGTTTAAGGCAAAGGGACGTTCAAATAAACCAGGGTGAGGCAGCACCAAATAGGAAGTTGAGACATTGCCATCAACACACCACAACACATCTAAATCAATGGTACGCGGGCCATTTTTACCAAGCCGCACACGGCCCAGTTTTTGCTCAACTGATCTTAAAAAAAACCACAAGCCATCGGCAGCTAACAGCGTCGTGATTGCCACCGCCGCATTCACAAAATTAAATTGGGTTCGACCACCCATAGCTGGGTTGGGATAAAGTGCCGACACGCCTTTGACTTGTACAAAAGCAGACATGTCGAGCAGCAAACATGCGCGCTGAATGTATTCAAGCCCTGCCGGGTGCGAGGAACCAAGGCCAATTAAATAACGCGCCATTGGATACGCGTATACAATTTAAAACTGTAACGCAATCGCAATGGCACATCATCAAGTAAGAGCCAATGGAACTACTTGATACTACACATCATATTAAGGCCGCCAAGCTTTGTACTTACGGGACAATTCACACTATCAGTTTTCACTGTTTTATTGGGGTCGCAACACGTAAACGACAGGGGATTACCGCCAACGCATGTATTATCTGCTACGCATTCTGTGGCTGGGATTATCGGTGTGGCTGGTGTCAACGGTGTGGCAGCGAGGGGCATGCAGCGCATTGGCATACCGCCGATCCCTACAACCTTGGCTGCGCAACCTGCATCCCTTTGCAGCGACAAGCCTGAACAACACTGGCTCACACCTATTGGCAAGCATTTAGCAGTTCCGTCAGCCTTGTTAGCAACAAAACACTGCGTAGCAGGAATAGCAGGAACGGTACCCTCACCACAAGCACCGACGAACATTAGCAAACTTAAACACAAACTAAAGGCAATTTTTTTCATTGACACGACTCCTGTTTTTATTATGTAATCACTTTAACACCAGGCAAAGTCGAATACATCCGTAGATCATCCTAGTTAGTACAAATGACAAGCAACCTGTCGCTTTTCGGAAATATGAATCAAGGGCGGCGTCACCTCAGAACATATTTCCATGACCTCAGGGCAACGAGGATGAAATTTGCAACCAGAAGGAGGATTAATGGGACTAGGAATTTCTCCCTTTAGCATGATCCGCGATTTTTTGCGGGTCGGATCAGCGATGGGAACGGCGCTCAGCAATGCTCTGGTATACGGATGTTTCGGATCCACGTACAACTCAGAAGACGGTGCCACTTCTGCAATATTTCCTAAATACATGACCGCCACACGCGTCGAGATGTGTTTGACGATCATTAAGTCATGGGCAATAAACAAATACGTTAATCCAAATTCTGCTTGCAAATCCTGCAAAAGATTAACGATTTGCGCCTGAATAGAAACATCAAGAGCAGAAACCGGCTCATCGCAAACAATAAATTGCGGATCGACGGCCAAGGCTCTGGCAATGCCAATTCGTTGACGCTGGCCTCCTGAAAATTCGTGCGGATAGCGAAAAAGAGCTTCGGGCCTAAGTCCTACAATCGATAACAGTTCAGCAACACGCTTTTGTCTTTCTGCAATATCGGCAAACAGTTTGTGAATGACCAGCGCTTCACCGATAATATTTCCTACCGTCATGCGGGGATTGAGTGAGGCATAGGGATCTTGAAAAATGATCTGCATGCGACGCCTGAGCGATCTTAAATATTCAGACTTCAACTGGGTTATGTTTTGTCCATCAAAACTGATTTCACCGGAAGTTGGTTCGTAAAGCCGCAGAATACAGCGACCCAAAGTTGACTTACCGCAACCAGATTCACCAACAAGGCCCAAGGTCTCGCCTTTAAAAACATCAAAAGTTACGCCGTCGACAGCACGCACTGTTTGTGTGTTTTTACGAAAAGTTCCACTGGTTACTGAAAAATATTTTTTCAGATCTTTAATTTCCACCAACTTTTTTGCTGTTTCAGGCTTTTCATTGGTTTGGGAAGCTGTGCCGGTCTGCATCTGCATCTATCTCTCCATTATTTTAAGCGCTTGCTAGAGCATGACTCTGCTGATTTGGCAAAGGCACCGGATTATAGCATCTGACCAGTTGATCTTTAGAAATCATTTCTAATTCTGGTTCTGTTTCTTGGCATTTAGCGATCATTCTCGAACAGCGATCTTGAAACCTGCAGCCTTTTTTTAAATGCAACAAATTAGGAACCAGTCCAGGAATGGTGCGAAGACGCGGTTTACCGTCGACGCCTCTTTCAACGGCATCACCACGTTCAGTGCCAGGAATAGAACATAGCAAGCCATAGGTGTAAGGATGCCGGGGCGTTTTAAAAAGAGTGTAAACATCTGCCTGTTCAACCACTCGACCGGCATACATGACCGAAACAAAATCACAGGTCTCAGCCACCACACCCAAATCATGGGTAATCAACATAATGCTCATGCCCATTTCTTTTTGCAATGACGCCATCAATTCCATAATTTGTGCTTGAATCGTCACATCAAGAGCAGTGGTCGGCTCGTCGGCAATCAGCAAATCCGGCTTACAAGCAAGCGCCATGGCGATCATGACACGTTGACGCATTCCTCCAGACAATTGATGGGGATAGGTTTTCACGCGCTCTTTGGGAGCAGGAATTCCCACCAAATCCAGCATAGCGATGGCTTTTTGCCAAGCTGCTTTTTTGCTTAAATTTTGGTGAAGACGGATGACTTCGGCAATTTGATCACCTACCGTAAAAACCGGATTAAGCGACGTCATAGGCTCTTGAAAAATCATCGAAATGCGATTGCCTCTTAAGGCACGCATTTTTGCTTCGGGCAAAGCCAGTAAATCTTGCCCTTCATAAAAAATATTTCCCTTAGCATAACGCCCTGGTGGCGAGGCAATCAAGCGCATCATGCTCAGCGCCGTCACGCTTTTCCCGCAACCAGACTCACCAACCACGCCCAAGGTTTTTCCTCTTGCTATTTCAAGATTAACACCGTCAACAGCGCGAATTACCCCTTCATCGGTTTGAAATTCAACAGTCAAGTCTTGCACTTTTAATAGGACTTCTTGGCTTTTTGTCATCGTTGGTTTTCTCAATCAAAATTTGAAGAAGAGATTATGGCGGATCAATTTGAAAAGTTGCATCGTCAAAGCGTTCGCCATTGAAGTGGATGCTCTCTCCATTAAGAATCACGCTATAAGATTTATTCTTTAAATTCACTGCAAAATCTAAACGATGAGAAAAACATATTCCAGAGATTGCAGAAAAATCACCATAAACAACTTCATATGTTTTTTGGCCAGCAGCGTCGTATTGTGTGCGCCGTGTGATCACGTGATCCAACACCCGCGCCGTTATCTCTGCCACCTTGCCGGTTAAATTTTGTAATTTGACCGTGTACAATTGGCCAGTATGATCCAACTTTACTTCCAGCACCTGAGCATCCTGAACCGGCGCAATTCCTAAAATAACCTCAACCACCTCTTTGGGGCTTAGCGGCAATGATAAAATTTCTTCAATCACCTTATCGCTCACGGGCTCTGCCCTATAAATAGGCGCAGCGCCGTCTAGCATTTCTAGCAAATACATCTTCTGCTCATTGGCCGCAAAAATACGCGATGGTTGATTAAAAAAAGATCGCACCGAAATATACAAAAATGCCGGAACTTTTGCTACTATATCTAGTTCAACACTGCCCAGCAGCCTCATGATACCGCTAGACTTTGCCATAAAGGTGCCACTAACCTGGTAGCGGCGCTGACCTTCAGCTGCAAGATTTTGCAAAATAATTTCGGGGGTCAAATGAGGTGCAGGATGAAAACGCATTGCTTTAGGGCATCCTGTTATTAAAAATAAGGAGAGCAACCATGTAGCACGACACACTAAATTAATAATCCTCGATAGGTATCAATATTTTCCAATACCTGTCCAACACCGTCGACCACTGCATGCAATGGATTTTCAGCGACGTAAACCGGAAGACCGGTTTGCTCCGACAACAGTTTATCCAGACCTTTGATCTGAGCACCGCCACCGCAAAGCACAATACCGCGCTCAATAATATCGGCCGACAATTCAGGCGGCGTGCGCTCTAAAACAGATCTGGTACAAGCAACAAATTGTTTGAAGCTATCATGCAAAGCTTCGCGTATTTCCACGCTGGTCACAGAAATAGATTGCGGTACACCGGTGATTAAGTCTCGACCCTTGACGTCAATACGCAATTCTTCTTCTAGGGGCACCGCTGATCCAATTTTAATTTTAATTAATTCGGCGGTTCTTTCACCGATCAAAATATTGTGACGCTTGCGAACAAAATTAACGATGGCCTCATCAAGTTTATCACCGGCAACGCGCAATGTTTGCGAGGCCACGATACCATTTAGCGAGATAACCGCAACGTCAGTTGTGCCGCCACCTATATCAATAATCATCGAGCCACGCGCATCTCGTACAGGCAACCCAGCACCAACTGCTGCGGCCATGGGTTGCTCTATCAAGTGTACTTCACGTACACCAGAACCAAGAGCTGCTTCACGCACAGCTTTTTGTTCAATCGAGGTGATCTCGGCAGGCACCGAAATAATTAAACGGCCTCGTATAAAGAAAGATTTTTTGGTGGCCTTAGTAATAAAAGCTTTGATCATGGCTTCGGTGACGGTGAAGTCAGCGATCACGCCATCACGCATGGGTCTGATCGCGACAATATTGCCAGGTGTTTTGCCGAGCATTTCCTTGGCGTCTTTACCGACAGCTAAAACTTTTGTTTTATATCCATCTCGTGTAATAGCGACGACGCTGGGTTCATTTAAAACCACCCCGCAGCCACGCACATGCACCAAGGTATTCGCCGTACCTAAATCAATTGCTAAATCAGCACCAAACATACCAAAGAATTTACCAAACATTATTGTTCCTACCTCAAACCATGCTTTGCTAAAAATGACGCCGCTACAATTTGAATTTCTTTGTTTTTATCAAACAGCGAATCCCGAAGCAACCGTGCGACACCAACTGGAACCGGATGCTCATCATCATAAAGACCTTCTAATACCACAATAGCCGTTTTTCGCATATTAAGCACTTTTGATTTTAAATCACATACAATTAAATTGCGTAACTGACCTTTAAGTCTTGCATCTATAATGGCAATCCGAGAAAAAGCAATCAACAATGCTTCTTTGGAACTTAAGGATAAATTAGGCGAGCCATAAATTTCCACCAAAAATTTAAGCAAATGCTCATGCTCAGCTCGAAATCCTTCACTAAGGGCTATGGCAGCAGCCACATTTATACTCTTATCCATTGATAAAAGGCCCAGTATAATCGGCTGCAAACTTTTCCCCTGCGCATCACTCACGCGGCCAAGACACAACAATACCGCAGCATGAATCTCGGGATTCGCATCTTTGGCAATCAACAGCAAAGACTCCAACAAGCCCTGCTCCGCCCCGCTTAGACAATTAGCAAGCGCGCGCAAAGCCTCTGCTCGTAATTTTTTATCTTCCATTACGCTAGAGGAATGAATAAAAACAAAGAGCGGCATGGTTGCTGAGGGGTGACCATGTTTTTTTAAATTAGCCACGGCGCTTGCTTGAACCATCGGGCTTGAATGACTTAAAGCTGCAATCTGCCCAAGGACATCATTATCGTTTTGTTTGATAAGAGGATCAAACTGGAGCAACACTTGGGCTGCCTGTGCACGCACAAAAGCGTCAGGATCTTTGGAGAGTTGCCGCAAATGATTCACGCTGACCAAGTCGCCAATTTGAGCATAGACTTTGACGAGCATACCTCGCACTAACGGCGAAGCATGCATCTGCAATTGATTTAAGGTCTCCATAAAATTTTCATTAAAAGCGTCCTGGCCATCAGTTAATTCTGCCAAGGCACAAACAATTTCTGCGCATTCATACCCTGCAAGTTCTTTATAAATAGCAATATCGCTCAAAACCGGCAGAGCCTCTCGCACTTTTAATGCCCCTAAAAGCAAAGCCACTTTCCCCACAGATTCCTGCGGATGCTGCAAAAATATTTCACTGGCACCCACTTGCGGCAAAGCCTGTCGTAATTTGTCTATTAAAGATTCAGCCATAAACGATTACATATCTTTTTTACAACCAATTTGCTATCAGATTTGCCTATGAAACAAGCAGCAGCAAAGCATGTCACCATTGGGATCGGAGGCGGCATTTCAGCATACCGTACCCTGGAACTCATTCGCTTGCTCAAAAAAAATGAAGCATCCATTACTGTTGCTCCCACCAAAGCTGCTTTACATTTTGTTACTGAGCTTTCCTTAGAAACCCTGTCACAAAACGCCTGTCTAAGCCTTCCACTGCAAACCAATAACGGCCAAATCAGCCATATTGAAGAAGCATACCAAAGCGATCTAATAATTATAGCGCCAGCCACTTGTGATTTAATTGCCAAGATGGCCCATGGTTTTGCTGATGAAATCCTGCTGCAAACTTTATTGTCGTTTCAAGGTCCAGTTTTGATTGCGCCTGCCATGGAAACCCATATGTGGCAGCATCCTGCCACTCAGGCCAATATCGAAACCTTACGAAACCGGGGCGTTCAAATAATTGGCCCAGACAATGGCGATTTGGCCTCTGGCCGCCAAGGCCTTGGGCGCATGGCTAGCGTCAACGCCCTCTTCGAACATATTTTAAGCGCTCTCACCCCCAAAGATTTTGCAGGAATCGAGGCCCTAGTCACAGCCGGTCCCACAGTGGAAAACCTGGACCCAGTCCGCTTTTTGTCCAACCACTCTTCGGGTAAAATGGGTGTTGCGCTGGCAAGAGCGCTTGCCCAACGCGGCGCCTTGGTGCACTTGGTACATGGGCCTTTGTCTGTCGCTATTCCTGAGCTCAGCAACATTAAAAGCTATCCTGTACGAAGCACTCATGATATGCTCGAACAAGTTTTAGAACTTGCAGCCAATGTTCAACTGGCGATTTGCTGCGCAGCAGTGGCAGATTACCGACAGGCGAAGATAGCCCAGGAAAAAATCAAAAGATCAGAAGACACAATCACTCTGTCACTAGTAAAAAACCCGGATATTTTAGCTCGATTAGGGCAAACTTCACCCAAACCTTTTCTGATCGGCTTTGCTGCTGAAACTGCCAACTTAGAAATAAATGCTAAAGCAAAATGCCAGCAAAAAAACTGCGACCTAATCTGTGCCAACCTTATCTCCAAGAGCAATCCAGCCTTTGCAACCGATGATAATGAAGTCCTAATATTAGACCAAAAAGGCCCTGTTTTACACATAAAAAGTCAAAGAAAAGATTGCGTCGCCCGCCTCATTTTAGACACCGTCCATCAGCGTCTGGTATTTTAAATTGCCTTATGATATAAAAACGTGTAGATTATAAATGTATTTTTACTTCAAGTAGAGCAATCAATTATGAAAACCAAAAAACTCGCTCCTCCGGGAGAAGATAAAGCATCCTCTTTCGACCAATTTGGACTGAAACCAGAACTTATGAAAGCCATTGCTGCCGCAGGCTTCAAAACGCCAAGCGCCATTCAAGAAAAAGCCATTCCCCTCATTATAAAAGGCCATGACATTGTCGGCCAAGCCAAGACTGGGACAGGCAAAACCGCAGCCTTTGGTTTGCCAGCCTTAAATCTATTGAACCCTATCTCTGGTAAAGTCGAGCTGTTGGTCATTACCCCAACTCGCGAACTGGCCACACAGGTCAGCGATGAAATTCAACGCTTCGGCCAGTATCTGGGCATTCGTTCCGTATCAATTTGCGGTGGCCGCTCTTATTCTCGTCAAATTGAATCCATCAAAATGGGCGCACAAGTGGTAGTTGCTACCCCTGGCCGCCTTTTGGATTTACTCAACACCAAACGCATCCCTAAGCTTCAGCCATCTATTATCGTTTTAGATGAAGCAGATGAAATGCTCGATATGGGATTTTTGGAAGACATTCAAAGCATTTTTGATTTCTTGCCCGAAGAAAGACAAACACTGCTATTTTCTGCAACCATGCCTTTGCCTATCCAACGGTTAGCCAAACGTATTTTGAAAGCCCCTATTTTCGTCAGCATTGAACAAGGTGGGGAACTGACCAACCAAGATACCACACAACGCGCCTTTGCCATTGAAGAACATGAACGCGATGACGCACTCATGAGACTCATTGACAGCGAAAAACCATTTAAATCCATCATATTCTGCCGTACTCGTAACGACGTTGACAGATTACAATCAGCCTTGGTTGATCAAGGTTATCCATCGGCATCACTGCATGGTGACTTAGAACAACGTCAACGTGAAAAAGTCATTGGTGCTTTTCGCGATGGTAAGATCCAAGTTTTAGTCGCAACTGACGTGGCTGCACGTGGTCTGAATGTTCTAGACGTAACCCATGTTTTCAATTACCAGCTACCTTCAGGCGCTGAAAGTTATGTGCATCGTATCGGCAGAACTGGTCGCGCCGGCAATAAAGGTTCCGCGATTACCTTGCTTACCCCAAGCGAATTTCACAAATTGGCTATGATCAAAAAGGCTGTTGGTAGCGTCATTGAATTTGGCACCATTCCTACTTTAAGTGACATGCAAAAAAAACACTTACTCGATTTTGCCAGCCAAATTAAACATCAAGCATCGCATAAAGAAGCAGCCCAATTGTTAGAATTACTGAAAAAAGAAGTCGACTCAGAAACCTTATGCACCAAATTGATTTCTTTGTTTTTAAGCCAACAAAGCTTTCTAGGTCCAGAACAGATTGGCATCAGCAAAGATAAAGTCAGCAAAATGGGTTCACGCCAAGACAGCTCTTCACGAGAACGTCCTCGCTTTAATCGCGGAGGCCCAAGAAGCCACGGCGGCGGCGGTGGCGGTGGTGAACGATCTGGTCGCAGCGGCGGTGGATTCGGCGGCGGCGGCGAACGCTCCGGTCGCAGCAGTGGCAGTGCTGGCAGACCCAGGTCAGACGCACCTGCATCAACAGGACCTCGCCAATCATCAGGACAAAGGCCCTCAACAGGTGCCAGACCAGCACCTGCAGGACCTCGATCATTTGATAGAGCTCCGCAAAGAGAAGGCAGAGACGCCTTTAAGCCACGCAAAAAAACTCGCGGCTAAGTACTATTTGAACGGTGTTGGCAACATACTTCCGCCAACGCCGTTTTGTCAAGCACATAAGCACTAAGACCTGGATGCCAGCCTGCGCCACTACTGTCCAAAACGTTTGAGCATTCTATAAATCTGAGCGTTCGTTGATCTAGAAGGTAGAGAAATTAAATTTCCGCGAAGCGGATAACGCGTATAGCCCCGGATGAAATCCGGGGGAAGCATACCATCATATCCATGAGTGCCAACGGCCCGAATGACGAAGTTCAATCTAAAATATATTTGGGGTCATATGAGATACAATGCTTATTTAGAAAAAAGCGATACTCGTCGGTAAACGACTGTTTTTCATGGTGCATCTTTTGATTTTGGATATAAATTTGAACACGGCTCAACATGGATTCACTTACAGTAAAAGCTCCATATCCAACTTGCCAAGCAAAAGGATGCTTTTCGGAAAAGTGATCACTCACCCATTTAGAGGAACCTGCTTTTATTAGGCGAACCATGTTTGCCAACGGAACAATGGCTTTAATTCTCATCAGCACATGCACATGATCAGTGATACCTCCAATCTCAATCGCGACTCCTCCATGTTCACGAATAATTCCACCCATATAAGCATAAAGCCTAGGAGATATTTCCTCGCTGATTAAAGGCAGCCTGCCCTTTGTGCTAAAAACAACGTGATACAAAAGATTGGTTAACGTGGATGCCATGTTTTAAATATTTCACGGGACATTTTTTTGGCGCATTATCATTCGGGCCTTTGGCACTCATGGATATGAGGGTATGCTTCCCCCGGATTTCATCCGGGGCTATACGCGTTATCCGCTTCGCGGAAATTTAATTTATCTACCTTCTAGATCAACGAACGCTCAGATTTATAGAATGCTAAAACGTTCGCTGGCATGACAACTCCAGAGACGTGAACGCTTACTTTTACTGAGCATTAATTTGGCAAAAAAATACGTCGCTGTTAAAGGCGACGTACTCTTTTAAGTTAACCAACATCAAAACACGGTCACTGGGCTATCTACATCACTTTGCAATCGGAAAACAGGAAGCGGTATTCATCTTTCGCGCCTTCCTTTCCGTCCTTGTTAAAGATATTCATATAAAAATACATATTTTTAGTGGTCACACCGGCTTCATTGCCCTTCATTTGGGTCACTTCAATTTTTTTTGTCGTCATCATAAAATTAGTAGCGCCAAAGCAATTAGTAAGTCGCTTATCAGTAGCCATGTTGCAGGTAAGCCCAACAGCAATTTGGGTCATGCTAGCAAGAGGCTCAAAGCCTTTCATCGAATAATAAACCAAGTCAAATTTTTCTTTGCCATCATCAACTAAGCGCATTTCTCTATACATACCGTCGCGATCACGCATGTCTTCGCTACAAACAAACCCGGTGGCCAGCGTATTTAAGGAAAAAACCAAAGAAAACATAAACAATATTTTTTTCATCGCTATAGGTCCTCATAATCGTCGTCGACATCATTATCGACTGATAAGGATCAATAAATACTGCTTCTTCAAATTCATATCGGTAATCAGCCCTACCAACTCTCAAGGCTGCTCAGAATATTTCTTGCAAAAAAAGGCCCGGCATAAATAAAACCTGTATAGGATTGCAACAAATCTGCACCATTTTTCAATTTGATCTGTGCGCTTAAAGCATCCATGATCCCGCCCACGCCTATGAAATTGAGTTTGGAGGCATAAGCCTGGTGCAGGTAAGACAGCATCTGGGTGCTTTTCTCAAATAATGGTGCTCCCGATATACCGCCAAGGCCATCAGGAATCTCTCCTCGTAAATTATCGCGCGCTACTGTGGTATTACTGATCACCAAGCCATTTAGGAGAAATTCCACAGCGATTTCTGCGCATTGCATGGCCGCATCACGATGCAAATCAGGCGCTAATTTCAAAAGCAAAGGTTTGGGGTGAGATCGCCTTTGATTTTCACTGCTAATTACATCGAGCAAGCCTCTTAATGCTTTTTTTTCCTGAAGATCACGAAGGCCCGGCGTATTGGGACTGGAGACATTAATTACAACATAGTCTGCCAAATCAGCCAGCACAGTAAAAGATTGACGATAATCCTTGGCTGCATCTTTTAATGGAGTTACATTTGATTTGCCAATATTAATACCAATCGGAATCTTAAAACGCACATCACAGCGTTGTTTTTCTATGTTTTTGGCTACTTGTTCGGCACCCATATTATTAAAACTCAGACGGTTCAGAAGTGCCTGGTTTTGCGGCAAACGAAATAAACGGGGCTGAGGATTTCCGGGTTGCGCTAAAGCCGTGACGGTACCAACCTCAACAGAACCAAATCCTAGTCGCTGCCAGGCCAATAAACATTCGCCATTTTTATCGAATCCTGCGGCAAGCCCTAAGGGGTTAACAAAGTGAACACCCCAGAGCGTGCGCGGAAAAATTTCATAAGTTGTCGATGACGACCAACATACTTTTGATAATTTCAAGCTCTGCATTGCCAAGTCATGGGCTAGCTCAGCGTCCAGTAAAAACAGTAACTTTTTTGCAATGCTCCACACCGGCTACCCATGGCATCCCCTTTGGGATATTTCAAGGATTGCCACATGGCAGTCAATTGTTTTTTTAGAAGACAAATGGCTTTACCTAATATAGCGCAGACGATTAACGCTTTCTGCAATCTGAACAAGAGGTTATTTGTTGCCATGCCAACCTGCGCTCACTACTGTCCAAGACGTTTTGAGGGATTTAGTCCCCCTTAGAAAAAGGGGGTAGGGGGATTTAAAATGAATTATCTCGACGCAATGACAAGAAAACCTTAGCCGGCAATGCTGTAACTGCTTCTAAGCGTTTTATCTCTTTCGCCAATGACACCTGCTTCTCTTGATATGTTTGAACAGCTGCCAGCGCTTTTAAATATTCGCTTTGTTGTCCTTCGTCGATGTATTTTACCAACTCATTTTTGATACGCTTTACATTTTCAGCACATCCAAAAATCCACCACCCACTCCATACGACATCATTCACCTCGACAGGTACCTCACGCTGTTTGCTAAAATTTTGATTCGCATCTCTATTAGCCTCGCTGTTTCTCAGATCAACTGCAGCAATTTTCATACCTAAAATTTGTGCTTGCAACGACAACATTTCCTGATTCAAGCTTTGCACTTTGTCTTCAAGATCTTGGGTTTTCTCTTGAATTTTTTTGGCTTCCTTGCCATCAGCTGGGGTATTTTTTTCGATGTCGGACAGCATACGGGCAACGGTAATCCCATCGGCTTTCCATTTGACTTCACCCATCTCTAATTCTTCTTGGGCGAAATCAGTAATACTGTCAAAGAAACTACTGCCATCAATAAAATAAGCCTTAGGCGTTATTCCTGCTTGGCGCATTTCAAAAAGTTCTCCAAACCAACTGGTTAATTCTTTTCGATCTTCCCTATTAAGAGAGGCAGCACGATTAAAAATGGCAATTAGATTTTCACTAAATGATTTTGGAAGCATGCGACGGATATTATTAATATTTGCGTTACTCTCCAACGAAGCTCTGTCTTGATCTTTGGCATCGAGAACAATTACCACTGCATGAACTGAAACATCCGATAAGGCATTGGCAATTTTTTTGGCATTTTCTGCATCGGTAAGACCGCCATCAGTATCGATGAAGCCGGGAACATCCCAAATTATTACATTGTGGTATTTATTTTCCACGGCATATTGATGAACTTCTATCGTTTGGCTACGACCACGCGCATTTAATTTAACGTTATAGGCTTTGTACGCTTCCACATTCACCGGCATGCGCACTTTGCCACGATGCAGCAAAGGAATGATGATCTCTCGATCCTTGCTGCTATATTCATTTTCCTTGATGTGGTTATACAAAATATTAGCGACCGTCGACTTTCCAACCCCTGATTTACCGAGCAGCAAAATATTGAGTGCTGGTTTAGAGCAAACATCTGGACCCTGGCAAGACTCACTTTCCGTCCCAGACAAAACAGCGCCCGACATTAGATTGAACGATAAAAAAATTAGAATCGCATTCTTGGTGAACATACTATCTCCTTATTATTTTCTGACCAAAAAAACGCTTGCAGTAGAAAAATCGCTATTGAACAAGATCAATGTATTTTAACCATCATGTCGCGCTGGCACATAGAGTACGTCGGGATGCTGGCTACCTCTCCAAATAGAACCCTCACACATATAAGACTTGGACTCTACACCCTCTTTTTGAGGCTCTGCATGCAAATATAGCTCATTTTCTTCAATTGAGTATTTTCCGCCAACCAACGTCGCCCACTCTGTTTCTCCATCTTTGAAGAGGCATCCATAGCTAAATTTTTTATCCCTTGTGAATTGCAAATAGACTCGGCGGTTATGTCTTACTTCCATGCCGCTTAGCGGAGAAAAAAATCCTCCATACCAAGTACCCTCTAAACTCTGATAAGAGACTTCGTTTTCGGCTGTAATATCCGCAGAAATGTCTTTGCCATGTTTTGGCATCGCTGAAGGCAATGCTTCAAGCGGCAGCGGCAAAAGTGCATCCCATCCAAATGGATCGATCGATTCCTCCTCTGGTTTTTGTTCATCAGCTTTTTGTGCGGCAGGTTTTT
>CANFCB010000001.1 GCA_947445025.1 Myxococcales bacterium | reverse complement strand
ACAGAGGCAACTAATCAGGATGGGTGTGATAAATGCAATAGCAACCGGGTAACATGCCAGGAAATAGTGTGTGACTACTATGATTGCGATTCGGGGAACTTTACGACCTGGTTACCAGCACCATTGTTTCAAACGGACTGTACAGAAGAGTATACAGCGTGTATAGCACTACACGGTGTCAACTGGTGTGGATAAATTTAGCTAATACTGCGTGTCTCGACGACTTGTGGACATAGGGTAGCGCTGCTGCAGGTGATAATTTTATGGATGTTAAACCGCACGCGTCAGCATACCCATTACCATTTCGCGAGGGTGTTCCATGACGCCCTCGTCTCTGCTTTGTAGTGAAACTTTGGCGCCACTCATGGACAAAGAGTGAATTAAGGTGTTATCGGGATGAGCCAACTTCTGCAAAGCTGAAATTGTTTGCATAAAATTGAAGCCATCTTTTTCACCAAATTTTGGGAAGAATTTGGCAATTTGTTCAGGGTCGGTGACGTCTGTTAAAACATCAATGGCTGCGGCAAATTTTTCTGCATTCTTCACTAGAACCAGATCTTTTTTTAAATCTCGACCAGTCAGGCTCCAATATTCTTTTGCAATTCTGTCTGCGTCATGATTTCCTGCGGCACGTACTTTATTTTCAATGCTTACATATTCACGAATCAAATCTCTAGCTTTCAAAGATCGCATATCCTTACCTATAAACGGAAGGTTTTTATGTTCGAGAAAAATATCACTGCAGGAAGCTAAGTAGGCTTGATAAGCGTTGGTTCTATCCGCGGCATCAATTTGGCTCACGCCTTCTTTGGTAAAATAAATATCAATATCTGTATCCACTTCTTCAGCCGCGGAAAGAGCTGCATTATAATCTCCCAAGGATTCGGGGACGTTTTCGGTTAACTCTGAAGAATAAATTCCCATTGATTGAGCAAATCTAAAATAGGCATCAATCTTAGGAATGCTGGAGCCATCGTAGTCTTTCTTGTGAAAGTGAAACCTGAAATAAGGTTTTTTCTGATTAGTAACTTTGTCGTGTACTGTCACCGCCTGCCATTCGATATCCTTTATCCCGGCAAACCAACTTTCTACACGTTTTTTGTACATAGAATCTCGATAAACCATAACCTCATGTCCATCTCGTACCAGTCGACCAGAACGTTCCGTGCGCAGCGTTTCTCTTAAGTATAATTTTTCACCAAGCAGCGTCAGATCCACCAAGCGGCTAGATATGGTTTCATTTTCTTCTGCCAAAACTTTCGCCACTCCAGAGGTCATTAGCTTGGCTAAATCCTGTGCCCTGCTGGTTGAGAGTTTGATTATCTCTTCGTAGGCTTTTGCCGCGGCTGGATTATTTAAATCAAAATCATAGCTCGCGATAATTGTACCTTTATGGGAATTAGAATAAGCATATCGCGCTGAAATAGTTGTGTAAGCATTCACAAACTCTGCAATAGTTGGATAATTCAAACTAGCCAGGATATATTTGAGAAGACCCGCCCCAAGTCTGGGTGCAGGCTGCAAAGAGCCTGGGGGGAAAATAAGACCTGCGTGAAATGCCGCTGAAAGAGTTGTAGATTCGCTATCAAGTTTTCGCAATGTCACTCTTACTGTTCGATAACCATCTAACGCCGTTACGTTCAAGCTTACTTCACCAGTCACATTGGAATGCGTCCCTAGCTCAAGTGCTATGCCCGCCGTCGCCATAGCGACACTTGGACCTGCTCTAAGGCTTAAAGTGACATCCTCATTTATTTTTCCCTGTCCGGTAATTTCAATTTCTGAACCAAAGGGCATTAACTTGGCCTCGGCAATAGTTTTGGGAACATGAAAAGATTGGGTGCTAGTTAATCTTTCTCTGTTTTCCTCAGAGCCAACCGCATAAGCTTGCGAGGTTCTAAAACGTAAAACACTTCCAGTAGAAAAACCAAAATTGAGCGCACCGGTCACACTGTTGAAATCGCCCAATGCCAAAGTTCCTTGCGTCCCCAATCCACTTTCCATGACGCCCGCTGCTTCCAACCAAAATACAGATCGACCAGCACTTTGCGCTATCAATTTTCCTGTACATGCACGACGGATTTCTGATTCGCGCACATAGTCGCTATCGTATTCGTGAAATTTCTCATCAAAACAAAGGCCCAGCATGGTTCCTTCAGATAAGCGATAAGCACGTTCAACACCGCTACGTGAAGATACGGCATTCACACCCACCAGGCTAACCAGATTGTCTAAGCGATGCCTTATACGTGGCTCCATCGAGATGTTTGAAATATTGTCAAACATCGACCCGCTCACTTCTGTCACAGGAAGTTCAATGTCGGCCGCATGGGGAGAGGTCGCAACAGGCGCTGCCGTCGCCTCGTTGTCATGACTGTAATATACTGACGGCACCAAATAACGAACTAGTCTAGACGGCATATCGCCTCCCTGTAACTCTGGTAGAGGGCAGGCAACTGCTTTGGCTATAATCTAGCAATACCGTCAGCGATTATAGTGTGCTTTTTGTAGAACCAAGGCTTCTCTTTTAAGTACGTCAAGCGCCTCATGGTTTTTTAAACTAGGTATCCCATTGCTCCAGGAGACAACCTGGTGATCTTCAAACAAGCGCAACACGTTCTCGACGGTAGACTTGCTCATTATTTCGGGAAAGTCGGAAACACCGCTGACATAAGCTTCTCTTAGGTAATCAAGCAGGTGGGCGATTAGCGCTTTTTTATTGTGTGATTTTTTGATGGCCTGAGGTATTTTTTGAAAACAAATCCAGTAAGCATCAATGAAATTAGCTAAAAGACGCGTCGCAAAATGAAGTTGCATATTGGCATCGGTCGAGGAAGAGAGACCAATTTGCTCGCCGTTTAAAATAAAGATGTTTTTATCTAAGGCGTATTGCAAGCGTTGCTCAAACAGAGTTTTAAATGGCAAGCCAACAGAATAGATAAATTCATACTTAAAAATTTGACTTAAAGATTGGGTGTAGCTTTCCAGAGTCGATTTTAAAACTTTTTTGCGGCGATTTTTTTCAAATAAAGCCATAAAAGCCGTCGCGATAATGGCATCGGCCACGAAGTAGTGGATAATGTTATTTTTATAGTAGTCCAAAGCCAAAGCAGACGTTTTCGGAATGCGATAGTAAGTAGAGTCTCCGGCTTTTTCAGTGCTCAAAGACTTGTCCTTCAAAAGCAACTGCAGGGCGCGCTTAATCGGTTTTTTATAATTTTCTTTGAACTCGTCGGAAAAGCGCGCATCTTTATTATTACTTTTAATATAACGGATTATTTTTTTGATGTGCCATAACAATTGAAAATGCGACAAGGTTCTTCGGTTGGAACCAAGTAAGGCAATGGCAATTAATGACGTCGGTGTAATCATTGAGCAATGGTTCATGCCAAAAACAATGCGATGCGCCAAAGCTTTAACTATGTCTTTCTTATTGTCTTCATCGATGTCGCAGCTAACAACACCGCGTTCTTTTAGAAAATCAAGAAACGAAATAGGCTCGTCAAAAGTCACATAAACACAACCCAATTTTTTCTTCAAGACTCCAGCAGAACCCAGTAAATCGCGAGCGCTCTCAACTTTTTTCTCACCGCCAGTCAACTCACGTTGATACTCACCTGCTTCTGCCAGTTTTTCATAGGAAATATTGGCAGGTAGAAACATGGCTTCATGCAATTTACCATCGGTCAGACAATCAACCATGATGGATAAAAGACCCAACTTAGGTGTCAGTGTTTTTCCGGTTCGACTACGGCCGCCTTCAATAAAAAATTCTTGGGTAAAGCGTTCTTTTAGCAAGCGTTTAATATAAGCGCGAACCACTTGAGGATAAAGCGGATCGCCTTTGAAGGTACGGCGAATAAAAAAAGCGCCACCTTTTCTGAAAATAGCCCCTAAAGGAAAGAAAGAAAGATTAGCGCCGGCAGCTATGTGCGGCAGCATCAAGCCTTCCCAATACAGGATTTGACTGATGACCATATAATCAAGGTGGCTTTTATGGGATGGAACAATAATCAAGGGACCTTTTTGACTAGCCCTGCGAATTTTATCGATATCAGAGGATTGCCATATTAAATTTTCATAAATTCGTTTCCAAATAAATGACAAAAATTTGTCGACAATATGAATAATATCAATATCAAACCGTGCGGCTACTTCCTGATAATAATTTTTTGCTTTCTTTTCAACTTTTACTTTAGGAACACCTGTCTGTTTTTCAATCTGTTCCATGTAGTTTTGCAGATCTTTATCGCGCAAGGTGTCGAAGCAAATACGCGAATGGCTCTTAAGTGGCGGGCCATAGTAAGACCTCTCCAAATTGTTCAGCCGCTTCATCAGCGCCCAGCGGACTTGCCGCGCTAAAGTATCATCTGACTGATAGTGTCGTTCACCGATAAAAGTTTTTAGATTCAGGGGCTCGGTCACTTGCCACTTGGCCCAGCGATGACACAATAAAATACGAATAAATAAGCGAATAAAACCGGGTTCCTGTCGGCTTCCAAAAATCATATCAGTCGTAGATATTTGCTTTTGATGAGGACGATTTCCCAGCATCAAGGCTTGAGGGATTAACAAAATGGGTTTTTCAATTTGTCGCTGTAAATAAATGAGCGTACGCACGTAGTCAGGGTGATGTACCTTGGTTCCAGTCACGGTTCTGGGCGTGCGCAGGAAAAATTCCAGAGCGCCGCCCGCAGAATGGACAACTTCAAAAAAAGTTTTTTTCTTTTTTTGTGTATCAAAAGCACTAGCTGCAATAGGGGTGAGTTTATTAAAAGCGATGGCGCGCAGCAGAGCATAGTGCAGCAATGTACTCTTGGAGCGATGCACATACGCCACGATGTAATCGTTGTCTTTCAGCAAGCAGATATCTTGGGTAGGGTAGGGGATATTCCCCAAGAAACGCTTGCAAAAAAAAGACGCGAAGAGAAATTTAATTTTTTCTTTTAATAAGTGCATAAACAGGGAAACCAATAAAAACAAAAATCATACCAAGATACACCGCGTGTTGCCCAGCGCCTTGAACGATGAGCAGCGTGTAACAAAATCCAACAAAGGCAATGACCAAAGAGCGTACCAGATAAGTTTTTGGAATTGTTTGCGCATCCTTTAATAAAAAAACCATGTCTGCCACGGTTGAATACAAATAAGGCAGTAAAACCGAAAATGTCGTAAACATCACAATTGCCGTAAATTGCTCAACTAAGCTTGATTCGTAGTTCATATAGAGCATCACGGTCATAAATAGACTTGAGACCACCAGGCTGACCACCGGTGTTCCATGCTTAGAAAGCTTACCCAAAATTGGGGGAAATAAACCATCACGCGCAGCAGCAAGGGGAATTTGACCTTGTAAAAGAATCCAACCATTCAAGGTCCCAAATGCTGCCAGGGCGGCACAAATAGCAATGGTCCAAGCAGCCCAATCTCCAAAGATAAGACCTGCGGCATCGGCAAAAGGCGCGTTTGATTTTGCTAACTGACTCGCTGGCAATACTCCTAGCAGTACTGTGGTCGTCCAAATATAAATCACCGCGGAAAAGATCGTTCCTAAAATAGTGGCACGAGAAATAGTTTTTTCTGCATCAATAATATTATCGGCAGGAACAGTTGCCGACTCCAGTCCTAAGAAAGCAAAAAGTGTCAAGGCTGCAGTCCCGCCAATGACCTCGAATGTTGGTAATCCACTGGGATTTATTGGGAAAAAGTTTTCCAATTTAATGTAAAAAACGCCGACCAGTCCAATCACGCACAAGGGCACGATCTTTAACACGACAATCACGACCTGAACGATGCTGGTTGAACGAATACTCACCATATTTAGTAAGGTAAAAGCCCAAACCGCAGCGCAGGCCACAAAAAATCTTAAATGAGGATTACTGGCCAACTCAGGCACTAAAATGCTGGTATAACTGACAAATGCTGTCGCAATAGCAGCATTGCTGGCCAAGGTACCAATCCAGTAACTCCAGGCCATTTGAAAACCAACAAAGTCGCCAAAAGCGGCACGACTGTAGGCATAGGGTCCGCCGATTCTGGGAAATTTCCGACTGAGGCGTCCGAAAATAAGTGCCAAACAAATCGAGCCTATGGACGTAACGATCCAACCGGCAAGTCCCAGTGTTCCAAAGGCACCTAAGGACGCGGGCAACATGAAGATACCAGTTCCCACAATGTTACCGACGACCAAAGAAGTTGCGCGCCAAATACCGAATTCTCGTTGATTGTTACTGGATATCATCAGCAAGGGATTGCCTCCTTTTGCCACTATTGTCAATTAACCCTTGAATAAGTTTTTGAGCCGTGCGATTTTGTAGTCGCAAAATAAAGGAAAACCCATGGTTTTAATTAAAAAGAAAAAAGAGCAGTCAAAAGAAGAGCTTGAACAAGCAGAACAAGCCCAGGCGCTGCAAAAAGCAGGCATACAGGATCAATTTCAAGCAAAGGGCTTTGAACTAATTGCTTTCTTACAAAAGCGACGCCGCTTGGCACTCACTTTTACAGGCGTCGTCGTCTGTGCTGGTTTTGCTTATTTTGGATGGATTTTATTCAACAATAGCGCCAATGAGAAGGCTTCAGCCGAGTATCAAGCAGCGCTACAGATTTTGGAAAATATATCGGATGAAAAAGGTGATTTGAAGAAAAAAGCAGCCAAAGAAGCACTGCTTAAAGTTGCCCAGGATTACAAGCGATCAGATGTTGCCAAGCTTGCCCATTTGTACGCTGCTCACCTTGCTTTTGAATTAAATGATCCGCAAGAAGCCATCCGTATTTATCAGTCTTTTTTACAAGAGACACGGAAAAAAGATGAGCTCAGACCCCTGGCCTTAACTGGTCTTGGTTATGCTTACGAAGCAATTCATGACAGCGACATGGCTTTAAAAACTTTTGAAGAAATGATATCCTTATCCTCAGATGCAAATGCAGATAATGCCTTTTGGGAAATTGCCCGCTTAGCCAAAGCTAAAGGCTTGCATGGTAAGGCGAGAGCGAACGCAGAAATCATCTTGAAGCGTTTTCCTGCTTCGCCATTGGTGAATAATGCACAAATACTTATAGCGTCGTTGCCAGCACAAAAAGTGACGACAAAATGAATGGAGCTTTTTTGAAAAATCCATGTGTCTTTACGCTGATTTTTTTATGCTCATTTCGCATTAGCAGTCACCAGTACCAATTGAATATAACCTGGCTGTCGCCTGTGGTTAGCAACGGTGCCTGCTTGGGTTCCTTAATTGGGGATCCCAAACAAGCGGATGATTGCGCAACCTGGACTAGGCATGAAGCAGCAAGCCCGCTGTTTGATGCTGCCAGAAATATGATCTATGTCGGTGGCTCTGACGGATTGCTGCACGTCGTATCTGCTCGTGATGGTGCTTTGAAAAAAAACATTAAACTTCCCGAAGGCAACCTGCATGCCAAACCCGTCTTGTGGGAAAATCATTTATTTTTTGGAACGAGTGCTGGGGACATCATCAAGATGGATCCCGGTACCGGAAATATTGTTTGGAAATTGAAAGTCGATGCCGAAGTTGAAAATCAAATAGTTTTGCAAGGCAGCACGCTGTTTGTAGTAACTGGCGCAGCTACTATCTACGCCGTCGATGCTGTCACTGGAACCATTTTATGGAATCAAAAAAGACCATTGCCGCCTCATATTTTTATTGGCACCATATCCAATCCGCTGCTGGTATCAATAAACGAAACGGGCGAAAAATTAATTTTAATTTGCGGACATCCTTCCGGGCGCGTTGATTTTTATGAAGCCAAAACCGGAAAAGCGATTTTTAATGTAATGGTAGGTGATTTAACTTCTGAATTTCCAGACGTAGCCGCAAGCCCTGTTTTTAATCAGGGATCAGTCATTGTCGCCTCTTTTAATCGTGGAATCGTTTCTTTGGACCCAAGTACCGGAGAAATCCGTTGGAAATTAGCTGAAAAAGAGAAAACCAAATTGGCAGCAGCAGAAGGATTAATTTTTGCGGCTGGAAACAAATCAGTCATCGCCATGAATGCTCAAGATGGCAAAGTCGTTTGGCGATTTACTTTTGATAAAGGCGCACCGACGGAAATGATTATCAAGAATGGGTTTTTATATTTTGCTTCTGCTCCGGGCGCTCTTTATGTGTTAAAGGCCAACACAGGAATGCCGGTGCGCTATATCGGTTCTGGTCAAGGATTTGCTGGAGAGTTCGATTTTTCATCAAATCAATTGTTTGCTATCAGCACTGCGGGTTATTTATATGCAATGAGTCCTGATTTTAAGGGTATTGTGCAGCGAGCAATTTCTAGCGCGTTGTTTTAAACTTACATTTAGGTAAAAAAAATGGAGGCACCACTTGAGCTATAAGCCTGAAGCCTTAGATAATTTTGAAGAAAAGCGTTTTAGAGTCGTAGCGGCGTTGATCAGAAAAGATAATAAAATACTTTTAACGCAGCGATGGCCCGGTAAACATCTTGGTTTAACTTGGGAATTTCCTGGCGGAAAAGTTGAATCCGGCGAGACCGACGAAGAAGCACTAAAAAGAGAGCTTGAAGAGGAATTAGGAATTGAGGTTAAGATAGGATCTTGTTGTTTTGAAACCTGTCACGGTTATGGTAATCGCGAAGTCCATTTATTAATTTACCGCTGCGAATTAATATCTGGCACTCCCAAAGCCATCGATGTGAAAGCAATTGAATGGGCTGATGAGGCCAGCATCTTGGAGCGATCTTTTCCACCTGCTGATTTGCCTTTTGTTCAAGAAATAGCGGCTGGTCGAATCGATGAAGTGCAAACAGAATCAGTACAGGAAAATAACGATGTCGAAGAGAGCACGTTCTCGTTCAAACCTGCACAAGTGGTCAGGCGCGTTAACTTAAAGTAGACTATCTTCTTCTTTTCGCTTTCTTCACTTTTTTTGGTGCCTTGACGGGAGCAGGCCTGTCAATGGGCGCCCATAAAACTTTGCTCTGCGATCCCTCTAACACGAGAAGCGGCATCAGCCACGTTTCTATTTTTTCACCTTTGCTTCCCAGCACATTGCCAACTAGAAATAGTTCTCGCGTTTTAGGAAGTTCATGTATTGGTTTCACTTGAACTGTAAACAAATTATCTTTTTGAGAAATAGTTACCGAGGTTGGCCAAGGCAAACCATCGTTATCGATTAACTCAACAATTAAATTTTGTGATGGTTTTAGGTTTTGCTGCCAATAAAAAATAGCGGGTGTGATGGGAAGTTTCCAAATAATTTTTTTATCAATGCCTACAGAGCTTTGGGCAAGCAGTGGTGTTGGCCCGCAAATATCATTGGCTGTATAAAGAGGACTCAAGACACATAACTTTGAAATCTCTAGCAGAGCCTCGCCAGTTGACAAGTTTTTTGTGCCAAGAAAACGCGAAAAAATAATAGGATAAGCTATATCTTTAGGAAATTGGCGTGCCAATTTTTTTTTGACCATTGTGGCTGATTTATTTTTTAGATCTCCAAAAAATTGACATTCAGAACATCCAAAAAAAAGCAAACAAGAGGGCACAATTAAAATTACCAGCCATTTCAACATTTTAATTCCTCACTCTTTATTCATTAGAAATCCCCTTTAATGACATTTTTACCAGTATCTGTCCATGGTGATAAAAAAGAGATTTACCAACCACTAAAAACCGCCTTAATGCCGTCTTCGATTTTGTCAGCGACATAGACTATCCCACCCACAACTGTCTCTACCGCCGCCGAGACTATGTGGCCATGTGCCGCATCATCCTTCGCCTTATCGAGTGTTTCGCCTATGGGTTTATTCCAGGCATCTTTTATGGTTGGCCCAATTGATAAAAGGTCAGTTACAGGCGTTATGCCAGTAACAAGGGCTGCGGCATCGACTAGGGCTTCTCCGGTCCTGCCCATATGCAGCGTATTACTAGCAAAATTATCCAGAAATTTGCGAGGGGCATCTATAATGCCTCCAGCTGTTGCGCCTAAAGTCCCAATGGCATCAACAGTACTGAGTGCGAATTTACCTAAACCAACAGCTACCCCGGCAATAAAACCTGCAGCGTGCCCAAGACCAGGGACTGCATCTCCCCATTTTTCTGCCAAATCGACACCCTCTGTGCCAATCCCTTTTAGTTCTTGTCCGATCTCATTAAAATCAATGGTCACATTTAAGGATACACAACCACCAACACCAAGCGCCGCGCCCAATTCAAGATCGAGAGATAATTTGCCGTGGTTCAGGCTTGCGTCGGCATTGAATTTAGCTCCCACGCCAGCCCAAGCCTGTCCCATCACATTAGCACCAACACCGTCAACGCTGGCTGCGGCCATTCCAGAAACCTGCTCGCCGGCAAATGCACCTGCGCCTACACCTAAATTTGCGGCCAAAGATCCGTCTGGTTGACGTCCGGCAGCTGCGCTAACATCGGCATCCGCTTGTGCGCCTACGGCAGCGGCTTCTGTAACACTCGCGGTCACCAGGTTCTTAATCTTTTCACCACCAATGCTCGCTTCACCGCCCGAATAATTAAGACCGAACTGCTCGTCAACCAGGTCAGCTCGCGCTTGAGTACCAAGCATTCCTCCAACACCAGTACCAGAGCCGGTTGTGCCACCATAAACCATGTCGTAATCACGATGCTCCACGTTGAGTATGTTGACACCACCGTTAGCATTTAGGTTATATTCACTGCTGCCTGATCCGCCCGACGCTACTGACACGCCGTCTTGTGTGGGATCATCTTTACTGGTCGTGGTAAATGGACCGCGCCAGTCGCTGCTAATTTTGCCATCGGCTCCTGTACTCAAATGCCATTGAAAAGCTGCTGCCTGTTGATGATCAAGGGTGTTCCCTAGACCCCACCAACCAGGGCCATTTGCGTTTGGATCGTTGTTAGTACCAGTTCTAACCGATGCTCTTACCCCTCCTATTTTTCCTTCTCTAACATTGCTGGTACGGGTAACTTCCTTTCCTCTAGAATTGGTTGTTGTTTCTGATGTGTTAGTGGTTTTGCTGATATCTCCTTGCTCAGAAACACTGTGCGTAGTAGTCTCGTGACCTTCAGGAGTAAGCACCTTGGTCGTGACTGAATGCGTTCCCTCTTTGGTGGCAGGATAAGTTGTTTCGTGCTCCGCGATTGCTTTGTTTACTTTCGCGGCTTCATCTGTATAGACATTCTGCGCAGCCTTTCCCGCGACAATAGACTTTTGCAATGCATCGGCGTTAGCTTTTAACTTGGCATCAATGTCTGCTGTAGGTTCGTTGCTGGCTTTTGCTTTTGTGAGTTCATCGACCAAAACATCGTGTGCTTTTATAAGATCTGCGGTATTTTTTGCAGCAGTACCATAATTGTTACGGAGTTCGTTCAATGCTTCTTTAACTGTATCCGGTAACTCATCAGTTGCAGATGCCGCGGCTTTTGTGATTTGCTCTTGTGCTGCCGTCGCATTTTTCTGGCTGGTTTCAAGATTCTTTTCAGCGTCGGTAAGTTTGTTCTTTAAGGCATAGATCTCTGCACTGGTGGGCTTACTACTTTTGTATGCTGCAGCCAATTCTTCTGTCAGTGCCTTTAGCTGTTCGGTATCGTTAGTGACAGTTTTCTTCCAAGCTTCCGCAGCGTATGTTGCTGATGCGACCTCACCATGTTTTGCGGCCGCCACGAACCCGGTTTGGCTATTTTGCGCTTCAACTAATTGCTCGGCAGCTTTCTGGTAATCCTTTTGCGCTTGTTCCAATTGCGCTTTGCTCATTTCTAATCTTTCCGGCAAAGATTTATCAACTTGCTGCTGTTTTTTATCGAGGTCTATTTTTTTGGCAATTTCCTCTTGCTGTGCATGGTGCACATCCTCAGCAAAATGACGAAGTTCTTTTTTCTCTGCATTCGACAGTCTTCGTCCAATGTCATCTTCACTAATCTTTTCTAGGCCAGCGCCATCGGTTTTGGATTTCCAAGAATTTTCGCTGCTTCTATCAGGTGTACCATGTGTTCCAATGCGATCCCCTTTGCCCATCCAGGCCTGGCTTAATCCATTTAATAATTCTTTCCAGAAACCGCGAGCGCCTAATTTGTCACCAAGATAATTAGCAATCGATGTTGATAAATTTGGATCTTGAACTTGGCTCATCAAATCAGAAATTTGTCCCATATAATACTGAGCGTACTTCGAATTGGGGTCTTGCTTTAACTGCTCTTGCATTGCGGTCTGGGCGAGTTCAAGATACTTTTTTGCTTCTGACAAATCATCGGCACTGAAGGCATACATCGCCATATTGTAATAAACGTCAGGTTGCCTATTTGCCAATTCTGGAAATTGCGCGATAGCGTCTTTGAGTTTACTAAATGCTTCAGCTGCATCATTTTCTTTGTAGAGCTGGTCACTCGCTGCTTGGACCAAACCTTCAGCCTGCGGCTTATCAGTTAACCATTGGCTTTCTTTTTGAACCCATGGGGCGATTTTGGGATCAGGGTTGGGGCTGTGCAAATACTGCTGATAGAAACCGTTGGCGCCGTTGTTAAGTGCGGCATCTTTTGCGTATTCAGAACAAACTCCAAGCTGATAATAAATAGTCGGCCAACTTGCGCTTAAGGTAGGATCTGCTTTTAAGGCATCTTGATATGCATGAAAGGCTCCGTCATAGTCATTTTTTTTGTAATCATCGTCAGCAGTCTGTAGTAAGGCTGAAGACGGAGATTCGGCTGTGGGCTGGTCTGCTGAAACCGTCGGATTTAAATCTGCTCGTGCCCCTTTTTCTGTTGAGGCTGTTAAAAGTCCATACAAGGCATGCTGCTCAAGCGGCGATAATTTTTTCAACAATTCATAGACACCGCTGTCGCGAATTTGTTGTTCTGTAGCATCAGGACCAAGTGCGGTTAGTTGTGCCGCAATATTGCTCAATTTAGCGCGCTTATCTTTGCTGAGCCTGGATATCTCTACTGTGCTTGCAGACATCTCGTTCATTCTTGCGTTGTTTAATTGTTGCTGCATTATGGCATTTAAAGCAGCTTTATCGATTTCATACTGAGGATACAACTGCAGAAATTCGTCAACCGAAATGTTCTGCTTGTTGGCATAGCCCACTAACTTAGAAAGTTTTGTGTAGTCAGCGCTGCTCAGATTAAGCAAAGCTGGATCTTCTTGTACAGAGGTAACCTGGCTGGTATCCACCGACGCTGCGGACTTAGCAGCTTTCACATTATTGCTGCTAAGTAAGTCGGCGTCATCTATGGCTTGTACTGGTTTCATAGCAGGGATCACCTTTAGTTGTGCGGTCACTTATCGTTAGAATCATAGCAGGATTGATATTTTAAATTCCGATTGTGGCCGTATCTTTTTTTCGCTGGATTATTCATTTCAAGCAAAATGTTCATTGTCTTTTAGGAGCACAAGATGAAATTAAGCAAAACACCGATGGCAACGATTTTAATGGTTCTTGCCTTTTGCCCGTTGTTCATCACCTCGCAAGCAGTGTTTGCCTCTGAGTCAATTGGGGGGGATGAAATGTCATTTTCTCGCGATGATGAGCAGACCAGGCCGTATGTCCTAATTGCTTTAATTACGGCGGCCGCTTTATGTGGATTTGCCTATCATAGAATTGCGAAAGTCAAAATTTTCACACGCTATGCTATTCGTATAGTTTGCGCAGCCTTCAGTAAATGCTGGACATTTTCAAGTGTGGCTTCGGATAGATGTGAATTTGATGTGTGAAATTAAATCAATTTTAGTGACTAAACCCGCCAATCGTCCTTCACGCATCACCACTGCTGTTTTCCCTTTGGCAAACAGGTCAGTCAGTTCCAAAAGGCCGGTTTCCGATGAAACGATGACCACGGCATTGGCGTCCGCCAGAGGGCCAACCGGCGAGTTCATGGCAGCCTTTCCAGACAGAAGCGCGCTTAAAACTGAAACCTCGCTGACCAATCCGAGCAGCGCTTGATTTTCTAAAACAGGAAGCTGGGAAATTCCATATTCCTTCATGCGATCAATCACAATTCCCAAGGGGTCTTGAAAATCAGCAGTCAAAACCTGTTGTACATTTTGCTCACTTTCTTTCCTCTGCAAAATATCTTGTATGGTCCCTTGCACGGGTTCGTGATCAATCAAGCCGGCATCACGAAGCCACTCATCGTTTAAAAATTTGCTTAAGTAACGCGACGACGCATCGGGCAAAAGTACCAGCACGTTGGGTTTGCGCTCTTTGTTCCATTTCAGGCGTTGCTTAATATACTTAATCGCACCAATGACTGCAGAACCAGAAGATCCGCCGATCAGTAAACCTTCTTCACGAATTAATTTTCGCGCCATGCTAAAGCTTTCGCGGCAGGTCACCTGGACAATGTCGTTCATGCAGGTTAAGTCCATGGTTCCTGGCATAAAATCTTCGCCAATACCTTCGACATAATACGAGTGCGCCTGTGGTACTTTTCCCGTATGAAATAATTCATAAAAAATACTCCCCACCGGATCAACGCCAATGATCTGGATATCACTTTTTCGCTCTCTTAAATATTTGGCGACACCAGTCACTGTTCCGCCAGTACCAATGCTGCAAACAAAAATGTCTAATTCTTGTCCGCATTGCTCCCATATTTCTGGACCAGTCGACAAGTAATGCGCCTCAGGATTAGCAGGGTTATAGTATTGGCTGGCATAAAAAGAGTTGGGAGTGTCTTTGGCTAAACGATTCGCAACGCAATAATAGCTACGAGGATCCTCGGGTTGCACATTGGTGGGGCAGATCACCACTTGCGCTCCCATGGCACGTAAAGCGGTACGCTTTTCTTCGCTTTGCTTGTCGGCCATGACAAAAATGCATTTGTAGCCTCGTACTGCGGCGGCCATGGCTAAACCCACACCGGTATTGCCGCTGGTGGCCTCAATAATGGTGCATCCTGGTCTTAGCAAACCTTGTTTTTCCGCAACGTTTAACATATTGACGCCAATGCGATCTTTCACTGATCCACCTGGATTCATGAATTCGCATTTTGCGTAAACATTGGCAGGCAGGTTCTTGGTAACGGAATTCAGCTGAACAATCGGTGTATGTCCGATAGCTTCTAAAATATTCTTATGCGCATGAAGTGAAAATGACATTTTTTCTCCAATTAGCGACGAGACCGAGAGATTAGTATGAATGAAGCCATTAAAGCAATCGTCACTTTATCGGCCTTGAATATTTCAGGACGTTTATGGGATCAAATATTATGGCAGGGCGGGGCAGTGCGTATCCTTGGGCAGCAACCTGAAATTATTTTCTCGTTGTTGTTAAACAAAAGCAAGCAACTTCCATTCCTAACTGAAGATGTTTTTAAAATTTTGAAAGCTGCTGAAGAAAAAGCTTATGGCATCGATGCTTTTTTGAAAACCGGCGGACAAATCTTAGGTGCTTTAGGTCCACATGAATTGGGCAAATTAAACCGCGCGGCATCGCCTTTGCTTTGTGCTTATTTACGTGGAAATCGAGAACTGGTGCGCACGAGTCCAACAGTTGCTATTATTGGAACCCGCGATCCGTCGCTGCGAGGCAAGGAACGTGCTTTTGAAATAGCCAATACCTTAAGTTCAGCTGGTTGCTTAGTCGTTTCGGGCGGAGCCAATGGCATCGACATGGCCGCACATGAAGGGGCTCTGGCCGCAGGCGGAGAAACCTTGGTGGTTTTAGGTGATCCTATAAATGCTCAGTACGACGAAAGACCGCTGCGCATACGCAACTTGAAGCCGGCCGCAAAAGTGAGCACGCTCACCGTTTTTGGACCATGGGTTGGCATTAACCGAACACTTTTTGTGGTCCGTAATCAATACGTCGCGGCACTGGCGGATGCTATTTTGATTGTCGAAGGAAAACTGGATTCCGGCACTTTGCACACCGCGCGTTTTGCGCGCAAAATTGGTGTTCCGGTTTGGGTGATTCCTGGTGATCCTGACAACCCTTTAGCAGGAGCGGCTAATCTGTTGCTACAAGAAGGCGAGGCCAAGGCGCTCATAAAGCCCGAACATTTGCTCAAAAGTCTGGGTATTTCAGCAGTAAAAGCAAAAATAAATGCGCCGATTTTTCCTGAGACCAAAAAAGTGGAAATAAAAGCTATAACAGGACCACACGCCGATCTCATCACACTTTTCACCCAAGCAGGCGGTCGCATTACTTTGGATTTTCTGTGCGATCAGATGGGCAAACCCATATCTTTATTACAAAAAGACTTGCTGGAGCTTGAATTGCTAGGCACAATCCGTAAGGATGGCTCAGAATTTGTATTGAATGAAGTTTTTTTTGGGTAATCTATGGCAAAATCATTAGTGATCGTTGAGTCTCCCGCTAAGGCAAAAACGATTCGAAAATATTTGGGTAGCGATTTTGATGTGCAAGCCTCGGTGGGGCACATCATTGATCTGCCCGCCAGCCGCATGGGCGTTGATCTCGAAAATGGAGAGTTTACGCCGCAATATGAGCCTATTGTCGGCAAAGCCAAAGTCATTAAAGCCATCCAAAGTGCCGCGAAAAAGGTGGACACTGTCTACCTCGCGCCCGATCCTGATCGCGAAGGAGAAGCCATTGCTTTTCACTTAGCGCACTTAATTCAGGAAGAGTTTAAAGGAAAAAAAACTAAAAAAAATAAAGATGAACCAGTAGGACCTAAAATTTTTCGCGTACGTTTTCATGAAATCACCAAGAAAGCAGTGCAAGCAGCTTTTCACGAACCAACCCAATTAAATGAAAATCTATACGATGCCCAACAAGCACGTCGTATTCTTGATCGCATCGTGGGCTACCAAATCAGTCCTATTTTATGGAAAAAAGTCCGTCGCGGCTTAAGTGCAGGTCGCGTACAATCCGTCGCTGTTCGTTTGGTCGTTGATCGCGAACGGGAAATTTCAGCCTTTAAGTGCGAAGAATACTGGAGCATTGAAGCGCTTTGCGATGCTCTCGGTAAAAAACCCAATTTCACTGCCAAACTTTTTAAAAGCGATGGTAAAAAAATTGAGTTAAATAACGAAATAGAAACGCTTTTAGTGCGAACTGAAATTGAAAAATCACCGGCCAGCATCTCGTCTGTTCATAAAAGCCGGCGCACCAGAAAATCAGGTCCTCCTTTTATCACGTCGAAATTGCAGCAAGATGCAGTAAGGGCTTTTCGTTTTACCGCAAAACGCACTATGTCGATTGCACAATCATTGTACGAGGGTGTTGATTTAGGCGAGGAGGGGGCAGTTGGTTTAATTACTTACATGCGTACTGATTCAACTAAAATCGGTGATGAAGCCTTAGTTGCTGTGCGTGGTTTTATTGACGAAACTTTCGGGCGGGAATTTTTACCAGAAAAAGCCAATGTTTTTAAAAATAAGAAAAGTGCGCAAGAAGCCCATGAGGCTATTCGTCCCACCGCGATGAAATATACGCCAGAATTTGTGCGCCCCTTTTTAAAACCCGAACAATACAAACTCTACAAATTAATCTGGGAACGCTTTGTCGCCTCGCAAATGGCGCCGGCACAATACGATCAAACCCAAATCGACATCGAGACTGGACGTCATATTTTACGAGCCACAGGATCGGTGTTGGTATTTGAGGGCTTTTTAAAAGTTTACCAAGAACAAATCGATGAAGACGACAAAGGCGCACTGGATGAAGAAAAAGAAGAACGCACTTTGCTGCCCAACGTGGAAAAAGGCGACGTCATTTCGTTTAATAAAATCGACGCCTTGCAGCATTTCACACAAGCACCTCCGCGTTTTACTGAAGCAAGTCTCGTCAAAGAATTAGAAGACAAAGGAATTGGTAGACCCTCAACCTACGCCAGTATTTTGTCGACCATTCAAGAGAAAACTTACGTCGAGAAAAAAGAGGGTAGGTTCTATCCATCAGAACTGGGTATTATAGTTACCGACTTGTTGGTGCAAGCATTTCCTTTGATTATGGATGTTGCTTTTACCGCGGGCATGGAAGAAAATTTAGATAAAATCGAAGAGGGAACGGCCAACTGGAAAAAAACCCTGCGTGATTTTTATGCACCCTTTAAAGCAAGTCTGGTCATGGCTGTTGCGCAGATGCAAAACGTCAAACGCATGGAAGAACCGACCGAAATTCTCTGTCACAAATGCAGCCGTCACATGGTGATCAAGTGGGGTAAAAATGGCAGTTTCCTAGGCTGCTCTGGTTATCCAGAATGTGCAACCACGGTTCCTTTCACTAGACAAGATGGAAAAATTGTTCTTGAAGAACCAGAAAAAACCGATTTAAAATGTAAAACTTGTACCGCAGGCATGGTTTATAAACGCGGCAAATATGGCAAATTTTTAGGCTGCAGTCGCTATCCTGATTGTTCATTTACCATGCCCATTCCCACCAATGTCAAGTGTCCAAAACCTGACTGCGGCGGAGATGTTATTGTTAAAAAAAGCCGTCGTGGCAAAGATTTTTATGGCTGCAGTCGTTATCCTGATTGCGATTTCGTATCTTGGGATAAACCCATTAATCAAGCATGTCCGGTTTGCCAAAATCCATATCTGACAGAAAAAGTATCCAGAACCGGAGCACAGGTAAAATGTCCGTCCTGTGGGCACAAAATCACTGAAGATGATTCTTGAAAGGTATGGCGAGTAGGGTACTAATAGCACATGCAATTAAATAAAAATCGCGTTCGTGTTATTGGTGCTGGGCTTGCCGGTTGTGAGGCTGCTTTTCAAATGGCACGCTTTGGTGTCCAAGTTGACCTCTATGAAATGAAACCCAAAAAGCGCACACCAGCCCAGGTTTCTGATCATTTCGCAGAGCTAGTTTGTAGTAATTCCTTTCGTTCCAACAATCCCCTTAATGCCGTTGGCTTAATTAAAGAAGAAATGCGACGTGCTGGTGGTTTTTTAATTGCTTGCGCAGAAGAGGCTAAAGTTCCTGCCGGCGACGCGCTCGCTGTTGATCGAGAGCAGTTTGCTAAAGTTGTGCAATCACGTCTTTTAGCGGACCCAAATATTAGAATCATTAGCGAAGAGGTTGGCGAGCTTTTTAATGATGACATTGCCACTATCGTCGCAACTGGTCCACTCACGTCGGATGCCTTGGCGCTTGATATTGCTAAAATTATCGGACAAGAACGTCTGGCTTTTTACGACGCCATTGCGCCGATTATTGATGCCGACAGTGTTGACATGGAGCATGCATTTTTCGCTTCGCGCTGGGGCAAAGGTGAGGGGGATGATTATTTGAATTGTCCCATGACCGAAATTGAATATGGCCAATTTTTCCAAGCACTAATTAGCGCGGATCAAGCCCATGCCAAAGCTTTTGAAAATTTACATTACTTTGAGGGTTGCTTACCCATTGAAGAATTAGCGTCACGAGGTGAGAAAACGCTTTTATTTGGTCCTTTAAAACCAGTTGGCCTGCATCACCCGGTCACCGGCCTTAGAGCCCATGCGGTGCTACAGCTACGTAAAGAAAATATCCATGGTACCGCTTATAACTTAGTTGGTTGCCAAACACGCATGAAGCAGCCAGCACAAAAAGCTGTCTTTGCAGAAATTCCTGCGTTAAAGAATGCGCAGTTTTTGCGCTTTGGCGCCATTCATCGTAACACTTATTTGGATGCACCCTCGATTCTTGATGAAGCTTCAAGGCTGAAAACAAATAATGGTCAATACCAAAATATCTTTTTTGCCGGACAGATCACTGGTGTTGAAGGCTACGTCGAGTCCATGGCTTCTGGTTTGATCGTCGCTAAACTATTACAAACAATTTTACAGCAAAAGCAGCTGAACCCACCCCCAGAATACACGGCGCTGGGAGGTTTATATCGTCACACACGTGGCTCGCTTAAAGCGAACCCCAAAGATCGTTATGTTCCGTCTAACGTGACCTGGGCCATGCTGCCGCCGATTGCAAATCAGGATCGCCGTTTAGGAAAAGATGCCAAACGACAAATGTTAGTGGAGCGCGCACTTGGCGATTTACAACAATGGTTGCTAAGTTAAAGCAATAATTTAAGCTTTTTCTGCGCCGACCAGCTGTTCGTTATATTTGATAGAAGCTTTTTTCTTTAAGTAAGCAACATAATTTTCCATCAATTGTTTTTTACGCATCATCAACAAGGACGATTTAATGCTTGCTTGTTCTTCTGCAAATTTCTTCATGTCGGGCACTTCTTTATCTTTTAACTTGATCAAGAAATAAGCATTGTCGATTTCAAATATGGTGTCGCTCACGGGATGCTCTAAGCTCAAAGCAAATGCCGCTCTGATCATATCAGGGCTTTGTCCCACTTCAGGAATGAAGCGACTGTCTTGCCTAAAAAATCCTGTCGCCAAAATCTTGGCAGCCTTTTCATGGCCTTTCAGGTTTAACTTGGGAAAGGGAATGCCTTTTTTCAGATCAGCCAATAGTGCTTTGCTGTATTTTTGACTGTCTTTAGCGGAGGCATCGATACGAATAACATCTAAAGAAACACGGGTTTTCCTGCTCACAAAAGTACTGCTAACTTCTTCATTAGAAATATTAACACCTGTTGCTAAGAGACTTGCCATACGTTCTGCTAACAGATCTCTTCTGAGCTGCGCTTCAAATTGCGCTTCGGTGCTTTGAAAGTTAGAATTGATCAAACGACGATAGGTTTCTCTATCAAAAGCGCGTCCTTCACCAAACAAACGCTCTTGAATAAATGCCGCAAGCTCACTGTCAGAAACGGAAAGCCCATGATCACGCGCTAAATTAGCGAGCAGTTGTTTGCTAACCAATTGTTCAAGAACGATCTTTCTAAGTCCTTCTTTTTCAGCCTGCTCGTTGGTATACCCAGGGCGGTAACTTTGAATCGTCTGAAATTGGCGTGAATAAGCGGCTTGAAATTCGGGCAAGGTGATCACTCGGCCATTTACGTCAGCCGCATATGACACTCCGCCACCCACATTTCCAGCCCAAGGGCCGAAATTAAATGCAAACACAAAAATAATAGCAGCAAAGAGTAGAACCAGAAGCCACGAGTTGGCACTGCGACGCATCACGCTTAGCATAGAACCCCTTTGAAGTTTTTAAAATACTTCTATTGTATAAATGCTTTTTAGCTGGGGTAGCATGTTTCAGCAAGAGTCTATTTGAACAAAGTTGTTTCCTCTGCTAGAAAAGTCACCACTATTAACAACACCGATCAATGGTAAGAGTAACAAAATGGCTAATTTTCTTCATTCCTGGTTTTCCAGCGACATTTCGATTGACCTTGGAACATCGAACACTTTACTGTTTCTGCGTGGTCGCGGTATTGTCATCAACCAACCCAGCGTCGTAGCTATTGATCAGCGCTTAACTGGAAAAAATCGCATCGTCGCTGTCGGTCGTGAAGCAAAAGATATGTTGGGACGAACTCCCAGCAATATCATTGCGATTCGGCCTATCCAAAAAGGTGTCATTTCCGATTTTGACGCGACCGTCGCCATGCTGAAATATTTCATTGAAAAAGTACACGGACGTATGGCCTTGCTAAAACCCCGCGCAGTGATCGGTGTTCCAGTAGGGATCACTGAAGTTGAAAAACGCGCCGTGAAAGAAGCGGTTGAATCAGCCAATGCCGGCGAAGTTTATTTAATTGAAGAACCCATGGCCGCCGCGATCGGAGCAGGAATGCCGATCACTGAACCATCCGGCAACATGATTGTCGATATCGGTGGCGGAACCACTGAGGTCGCTGTGATCTCATTAGGTGGTATTGTTTATAGTCACTCTATCCGCATTGGTGGCGACAAACTCGATGAGGCGATCGCGGCTAATATTAAAAAACGTTATTCTTTATTGATTGGAGAACGCACCGCTGAGCAAATTAAGATCCGTTTAGGGTCTGCTTATCCTGATGAAGCACCCACGACCATGGAAGTCAGAGGGCGAGATGTCGTCGCCGGCGTCCCTAAAACCATTGAAGTTAATAGCGATGAAATTCGTGAAGCCATGATGGAACCAATCCTGGCTATCGTGGAAGCAGTTCGCCTAAGTTTAGAACGAACCCCTCCAGAGCTTGCATCTGACATCATAGATCGGGGTATAGTACTTTCTGGTGGTGGTGCGTTACTGCGAAACCTTGACGTTTTATTACAAAAAGAGACCGGAGTTCCTGTTACACTGGCAAATGACCCACTTTGTGGAACGGTTCTAGGGGCAGGCAAAGTCTTAGAAGAATTGGATCGCTTAAAACAAGTATTAACTATGTAAAGGTGCAAGCAGTGCGGAGATTTTTGAGACGATTCAAAACAATGATTATACTGGTTATTTTACTAGCCGTACCGATCGTGTTTTTTTATGTGCAACGCAGAATGCCATCAGTAAAAGCGACGATGACTGGCTTGGTGTTGGACGCTTCGCAATTATTGCAGAGCAGAGTGCTTGAGCTAACCGATAATTTGAGCGACTTCTATTATCGTTATATGGCCTCTGTCGATAGCTACGAAGAGATCAGCCATCTGCAGGATAGAGTGAAAGGGATACGAGCGCTGCGCATTGCGCTGACCGAATCTGAATTGGAAAATCAAAGATTAAGAAAATTACTGCAGTTTTCTGAAAGTATCGAAGGCCCGCGTATCATCGGTGCTGGAGTCATTGGACGAACCGGCTCACCTTTATCAAGAACCATTCAAATCAACAAAGGCAGTTTAGTAGGTATCCAACGTGGCGACGTAGTGGTCAGTGATTCTGGCGCTGTGGGTCAGGTCTTAGCCAATGGTAAATATGCCAGCGAAGTACTTTTATTGACTGATGTGGCCAGCGCCATTGATGTCATTGTGGAACGCAGCCGTGCCCATGGAATTGTGCGCGGTATGAGTGATAGCAAAAGATATGCTTTGCGGGTCAGAGATTTCGATCGCCTGCATGACGTCAAAGAAGGGGACATCATCGTGACTTCTGGGGTAGGTGCTAGATTTCCTATGGGAATTCCCGTTGGCAAGGTGATTGCGGTCCGATTTAATAATGAAGGATTGTATACAGAAGCAGACATTAAGCCTTATGCTGAATTTGATCGCATTGAAGAAGTTTTAATCCTTGGCAAAAGCCTCTCAAATAAACCATGGCATCGCAAAGCAATGGTCATGCAACATTTGCAACAAAGTATCAGCGATGAAGCGAAACAGGAAAAATAATGCTCCGTGTTTTATTGCTGGTTTTTTTCTCCTCACTTTATTTTTTACTCATCACCACTTTTCCGGTAGTCTTTAGGCTAGAAGCACTTCCCTTGACGATTGCACCTTTGATTATTGCTTTTAGTATTTTCTTTCAAAATCCCATTGAGGGATTCTCTTTAGTTTTTATCATGGGACTTATGTTGGATGCCTTTTCTGCCATGCCCATTGGCGTCAATAGCACAGTATTATTTTTATTATGGTTTGGCAGCATTGCCGCCATATCATGGCTTGGAAAACCTGATTGGCTTATGATTTTTATTTTGATTATCGCCATCTCGGTCATTTATCGAATTGCTATGTATTTTACGCAATACTTTGTTTTTGGCCATGCGGGCTTCTTTGCATGGGTCACAATCTTATGGGCGCCGGCAGTTGATGGCATAATTGGAATTTGTTTGATTAGGTTTTTGCATAATTTACTGGTTAGACTTAAACTTGTAGAACCTATTATGGATATTACCAGTCGGTTATCATCGCGAAAAATGCAAAAGGGCCTAAGGTAAACAAATGCCTTTTTCGGAAAACAGATTTTTTGTCGCGGGCATTATTCCCATTGCTATATTTCTAATTATTATTGTGCGTCTTTTTTATCTGCAAATTATTCGCGGTGATTTTTATCTTGAGCGCAGCCAAAGTAATTTCATTCAAGAAAGACCCATCAGTCATAGTCGAGGTATGGTACTCGATCAATCAGGTTTGGTTTTGATCGACAACCGGCCCGCTCATGATCTCTATGTCACTTTTGCGCTGTTACCAGATAACCGCAAAACCTTAAAACAAATCGCTCAATTGATGGCACTCAGCAATGGCAATACCAAAGAACTTGATCTCAAATTGAAACAAGCCCTGCAAACCCATGATGATCGCTCCATTTTGCTGGGTACTCTAAAATCCAATGAGCTTTGTGCTAAAATCCAGATGGCTGTGGAAAATGAGTCGATTGAAGGCGTGCAAGTCGATTTTGCCGCCAACGACATGTCCTCACAGTGCCAAATTAGCATCAACTCTTTGCAATTACCATCTAAAGAAGCGGCTTTCGAGCGTTTACGAGAGTTGTTAGAATTTAGCAAAGAAGACTTCGTCACTTACGTAGCGAAGGCACAAAAAAAGTCCCAAGGCCTTGGGCAATTTAAGCCGGTCTTGTTCATGACCGATATTTCTTTTGAGGCTTACGCTCGCATTGAAGGTGCGGTGTCGCTTGGACTGCTTCCAGGTGTTGCCATTTTTGATTCGGTTAAGCGTCGCTACATCTACGACAATATGGCCTCACATGCCCTTGGTTATTTGAATGAAATCTCGGCAAAAGAACTGCGCAACAATGCCAATACCAATTACCGACCAGGACAACGTATCGGTCGCAAGGGTATCGAAAAAGTCTACGAATCAGAATTGCGTGGTCAAGATGGTGTGGAGCGATATGTCGTCGACGCCAAAGGTCGCCGCTTTGGACAAATCTGGGAACAAACACTGTTAGGTGATGATCGCATCGAAGCTCCCATACCCGGACACGGTCTTATTTTGTCGATTGATTATGAATTGCAAGCAGCCGCAGAACGCGCATTTATGGGACAGGCCGGTTCGGTGATTGCACTTGAAGTTGGTACCGGTTTCATCCTCGCTATAGCTAGTTTTCCTAACTACAATCCCAATGCGATTGTCGCTAGAGATAACAAAAAAACACTAAGCGCCATGAACAAAGATCCCTTGAAACCTTGGATCAACAAAGCAGTTCAAGAGCATTACGCGCCAGGAAGTACTTTTAAAGCTATTACCGCCGTGGCCGGATTTGAACATCATCTTTTAACCCCACAAACTCATCAAAATTGCACTGGTGTATTTCATCTAGGTCGCGCTAGCTGGCGCTGCTTTAAAAGAGAAGGGCACGGACGAATTGAAGTTGTCGAAGCGCTCAAAACTTCCTGCGATAACTTTTTCTATAATCTAGGTTACCAATTGGGACCTGATCGCTTGGCGATCACGGCGAAGTTGCTTGGATTTGGCCGAAAAACTGGCGTTGATTTGGACGTGGAAATACCAGGCATTATGCCCAATAAAGAATTTTATAAAAAACGTCTTGGCTACTACGCTCCTGGTTTTGTTGTAAACAATGCCATCGGTCAAGGAGAAGTCACGGTCACTCCGATTCAGTTAGCGGTTGCCTACGACGCTATTTTGAATGGTGGCACCATTTATAAACCTCAACTGGTAAGAGAAATTATTGATGTTCAAGGGCAACGCATTTCGATGCAAAAATCAGTTACTCTTGCGCATTTAAAAGAAAGCGAAGAAAATTTACGGCTTGTCAAAGAAGGCTTAGCCTATGTAACGCAACCAGGCGGCACAGCCAGCGGTCTCTTGTGGCGATATGATTTGCCTGAATTAAGTAAATGGCTTCGTGAATCTGGAGTCGTGATTGGCGGTAAAACAGGAACTGCGCAAGTGGTCAAATTATCAAAAGCCATCAAGCATCTTGACCCCACTAAAGTATCCTACCTGCAAAGAGATCACGCATGGTTTGTTGGCTTCGCTCCGGTGCAAAATCCAGAAATTGTCGTCGTGACCATGACCGAGCATGGCGGTTTTGGTGGAAGTTCATCTGCGCCGGTGGTGGCCGAGATCATTAAAACCTGGTACCAGAAAGTTCGCGGCAAAGGGCGCTATGCGCACACAGGAGAGTCTCTTGTCAAATAACAATAATGCCATGCGCGTTCGTCTACCTCTTGACGTCTGTTTTTACACGCTGCTTTTGACGCTGGTTGGTGTCGTCAACATTGCTTCAGCTTCTAGACTGACCAGGCCCAGCTTGTTCTTGATGCAAATTTTATGGATTTTTTTAGGCGTACTCCTGGTACTGGGAATATCTTTAGTGCGCACGCGATCCTTAAAATTCATTGCCTATCCTTTTTACAGTATCGTGGTTTTTCTGCTGCTTCTCGTTTTGGCGATAGGAACCAGTGCCAAGGGATCGCAGCGTTGGCTTGACTTAGGACTTTTCCGTATGCAGCCTTCTGAGCTAGCAAAATTATGCATGGTCTTCGCCACGGCGCGATTTTGTACTGACTATGAAATTCCAGGAGGTTATCGTTTACGCGATTTGATACGTCCATTTAATCTTTCCAGACCCATTCTTTTTTCTACGGCCATCATTGTGCTTTTGGTCACCAACAAAATTAATACCTACCTTACTTTTTTGGGCGCAGCAAACTCGACGAAAACACTTTTATTCATTGGTGGCCTTTTACTTGTTGCGCTACTTTGGTTTTTCTTAAGCTTTATGCAATTACGAGAAGAAGGCTGGCATATTTACCAGGCAGTCTCACTTTGTGACGTGGTCCTTCTGCCCTTTGCCTTAATTCTCGTCCAGCCCGATCTTGGTACGGCCTCGATTGTCTTATTAATTTCAGGCTCCATGATCCTTTTTTGCGGCATGCGGGCAGGGTCGCTGGTGATAGCTGCCTTATTTGGTATATGTATCGCCATTGCAGGTTGGAATTTTGTTTTGAAAGATTATCAAAAGCAACGGGTTGAATCTTTTTTAAATCCCGAGGCTGATGTTCGAGGTCACGGCTATCATGCCGCGCAATCGATCATCGCCATTGGATCAGGCCAAATTTTTGGCAAAGGTTTTGGCGAAGGAACCCAAACCCAGCTGTCTTTTTTGCCAGAAAATCACACTGACTTTGTTTTTTCAGTATTAGCGGAAGAGTGGGGCTTCTTTGCTTCCTGCCTAGTTTTACTTTTATTTCTAGCGCTCATTATTTCCATGCTTAAAATAGCCGCCAGAGTACAAGATCGCTTCGCGTCGCTGCTGGTAGTTGGCTCTGCTGCCGTAATTTTTTGGCATGTCACTATTAATGTCGGCATGGTCACAGGGATTTTGCCGGTGGTAGGGGTGACGCTCCCCTTTGTGAGTTACGGGGGAGCATCCTTAATGACCAAAATGGTCGCCATTGGAATTTGCACCAATGTCGCTATCTGGCGAAGAGCTTGAGTTTTAAAACTAATAAAATAAGGTCTATACTATGCGGCGCGCAAAAATTATTTGTACTTTAGGACCAGATACCTGTTCAGAGGAAGCCATTGAGCGTTTAATTTTAGCCGGCATGGATGTGGCCCGCATTAATTTTTCTCACGGCGATCAAGACTTTTTTCGATCGGTCATCAACCGGGTACGCGCAGTATCGGTCAGACTCGGCCGTCCCGTCGGCGTTTTACAAGATCTGCAGGGCCCAAAAATCCGCACGCGCAAAATGGAAAACAACGAAATCTTTTTGCTTACCGGCAATAAAACCATCATTACCACCGCCAATATCGAGGGCACGGCCGAACGTTTTGCTAGCCAATACCAACAATTGCCCAAAGACGTGAATCCAGGCGATTTGATTTTACTCGATGATGGAAAAATATCATTGCGGTGTATATCCATTGAAAAAAGCACGGAAATTATTTGTGAAGTGGTTCACGGCGGTGTTTTAAGAAATAACAAAGGTATCAATGTTCCTGCCGGCGGTCTATCAACACCTAGTCTAACCGAAAAAGATATTCGCGACGTCCATTTTGGCGCAGAAGTAGGCGTCGATGCGGTGGCGCTTTCTTTTGTTCGCTCCGCCGAAGACATTCGCTTGCTCAGAAAAGAACTGGCACTTAGCAAAACTAAGCCCATGGTCATTGCAAAAATTGAAAAGCAACAAGCCCTCGATCAGTTAGATGAAATCCTTGCTGAATCTGACGGCGTCATGGTGGCTAGAGGCGACTTAGGTATTGAAATGCCCATGGAGATGGTTCCAACGGCACAAAAACTCATTATTGAAAAAGCAGTGGGCCGAGGCAAAACTGTCATCGTCGCCACCCAAATGCTGGAATCTATGATTTCACAGCCATTACCCACACGCGCTGAAACCAGCGACGTGGCCAATGCCGTTCTCGATGGTGCCGGCATGTTAATGCTTTCTGCAGAAACAGCTGCTGGACAGTTTCCCTTCGAGGCTGTTAAAACCATGGATCGCATTATTCGCCATGTTGAATCCTCAGAATTGCCTCGCTACTGGCGCACCAGCGTCCGTCTTGACACCGCTATTGGGCAGCAATTCCAAAACGTGGTCTCGTTGGCTGCCACCAGGGCCGCACAAGAAATTTCGGCAAAAGCCATTGCCATGTATACAACTTCTGGCGCTACGGCACGTTTAGTTAGCGACTATAGACCGAAGACACCGATCATCGCCTTTGTTCCCAGCATCAGCGAACAACGACGTCTGTGTTTTGTGTGGGGCGTTGAAACAGAAATCATGGAGCATCCCATCGACGCAGAAACGTTGCTGGCGCGTATCAATGAAAAACTGCAAAAAAAATGGAAACTGAAACCAGAAGATACCGTTGTCTTGTTGACCAAAGTTCCCTTGCGGGCTTCACAAAGAACCAATACTGTTCATATTCATAGCATCACCAAAGTATTTAAAGATTAAAAAAAAATGGAATAGCGACGTAGCTTGCTCGTGTTATCCTCACGCTTTCAAATTTGGAAGTTACTTTGTGGAGTTTTCATGAAAAGAAGACAACTTTTATTAAGTGGTGTTTTATTCAGCGTTCTTTGTTTAAATAGCGCAACAGGTTTTGCCGCACCTGTACCATCGGGAAATGATCCTGGAGCTAATCCGGTAACACAGCCTCCAACTAGCCAAAACACGCCAGTGGCAGGACAGAAGGATGTCAGCAGCCAAGAAGCGACAGATGTGGTCGATAAGTATTGGACATCAGCAAAAAGGAAATCGGCCGTTGCCCGAGAAGTTTTTGTTGAACCCAACACCACAGAAAGCCTAAAATCGATTGATCCGCAAATTGAAGAAGAAATTGCTTCACCAGGTACAGAAGCTCAAGCTCGCGGCAGAAGAGATCTCTCTCCCAGAGCTCTTCCTGAACCACAAGCCTGGGGCACTTACCCCTTTCCTTATACTCGCTACAAAACGTCACTTATGAAAAATACATACCCAGAAAAAACTATTGGGAAATTATTTTTTACACTCAGCGGCATCAACTATGTTTGCAGCGCCTCGGTTATTTCTGCTCATACCCTAATCACCGCGCGACATTGCATTTATGATTATGCAACGGCTGCTTGGGCCACCAATGTGGTATTTTATCCAGGATACGACAATGGCGTCGCCAACACCAATCTTGGTCCAAGCAATGGCTGGGCTGCAAGACGACTGTATACATGGACCTCAAGTGCTGCAGGCTGGCAATATGATATTGGATTTATCCAAACCTGGAACAAAAACAGAACTGCTTGTGCTCCTACCGGGACAAATCAGCAAATAGAATACTATACCGGAACACTTGGCTACAAATATGGTGGTTCATACGATAATCGTCAATTTGATGCCTTCGGATACCCTCAAGCAAGTCCATTTAACGGAAATTTTCCATATCAGTGCGAAACAAGCACGGGTGCATTGGCTTCGTATAGTGAGACCAACACGCTCGAAGTTGGCTGCGATATGACCGGTGGATCCAGTGGTGGACCATGGTTAGACACCTATCGCCTCGCTGAGTCAGGCAGCATGAACTATGTTACCTCGTTAAACTCCTTTAAATGGACCTCGCCAAGTCGTCCTCTCTCCATGAATGGCCCTCAGTTTATGACGGGTAACTTCTATAATCTGTATACCGGCGCTGTGGCATTAAGCTGCCCATAGGCAAAAACTAAAAGTTGAAAAAGGCGGGATTTTTTCTCGCCTTTTTTAATTGCGATAATGTTCCTTACACATTTGTTCACATCTCGTGGTAGCAGGTAAAAATACCAACGGATTGCAAGCTGGATCTACCGCTTGGCAATTTTTCTGACATTCCTTTAAAGTCGTGTCATAATTAACTGGGCCACAATTATATCGAGGTGGAGTTTGTTGATGGTTATCGCTGCAACCGCATAACAAAGTCACTATGGTGATTGCCAAAAGCGATATTATTTTTTTTAACATTAATTCCTGGCCATCCAGTCTTAACTCTGGTTTAAAAAAGAATAAATTAAAATGAATTGTAAATGCAAATTGTTTTTGAAAATAATTTTACTTTTCAACATTTCCGTAAAACACCCGATCCGTCAGTTGTGAGAAGCTAAAGAACATGCTTTGTTTGAGACTTAATATTTTGACTTTGATGTCATGAGGGATTTATGCGACAGATACAATTTGGAATTTGTTTTGCTCTTCTATTCAGCTCTTTTGCCTTTGCTGACGATATTAAGCTTGGTGCCGTGGATCTAGAGCGCGCCATTAACGAAGTAGACGAAGGCGCACGCGCAAAAGCCGACTTGAAAAGAGAATTCGAAGCCAAACAAGCAATCTTGGACAAGAAACAAGATGAAGCGAAAAAAATGCAGGAATCTTTTGAAAGCCAAGCGGCCATCATGAAGCCCGCCGTCAAACAAGAAAAAGGCATGGAATTGCAAAGAAAAATCGCTGAAGTCCAACAACTTTATGTCACCATGCAACAAGAAATGGTCAAACGTCAACAAGATGCCATGGGTGGTATTTTGCAAAAAATGGGCAGTGTATTAAATGCGCTCAGAGTTGAAGGCGGCTATACAGTAATTTTGAATAAAAATGAAACCGCTGTTCTTTCCATCACGCCTTCTCTTGATTTGACCAATGAAGCCATTCGTCGTTACAATCAGGTTCATGCCAGCAAAAAAGCTGTGCTGAAAAAGAAATAAAGTAAAGAAATAAAGAAATATCCTTCATGTCCCGCAGCTTGTTTGATCAGTTCATGTTTTTTAAGCAGACTGCGGGGCTTTTTTATGAAGCAAGGTTTAATTCTTCTTTTCCTTTTTTTAGCAAACCCTCATCTTATTTTAGCAGGCGCCATTCAAAAACGGCGCATAGTGCCTCACCTATCTCACGCAGAAATAATTCCACCAAATCCTTACATCCAATTTATGGATATAATCAAACGCCCTCGACTTCCTACAATGGAAGATTTTTCTCAAAATTTATGCATAATTTGCTACGCAAAACCCTCGGTGGTATGGACCGACTGTGGCCATTTATCCCACTGCTCGGATTGCTCCAGCATTACCCACAACTCCGGACCGGTGCCGAGATGTCCTATATGCAGAACAGATATTACATTTTATGGAGAAATTTCCCAAGTTAATCATTGCGTAGAATGCCGCGAGAACATTGCCTCTGTCGGTCATAGTGACTGCGCAAAAATGGTTTTATGCCATTCTTGTATAAAGAATAAAAGATCCCATTGCCCCTATTGTAAAAGCCCTGAAGGAAATTTCGTTGAATTATATTTTCCCTCCGTCGACGAAAATCCACCAAGAGAAGACGAACCATGGGAATTTGGAGAAGATGAATGAAGCAAGGTCTAATCATTTTTTTTCTTTTTTTGTTTAATATCCATCCAATTTTAGCATGCGGCAGTCCTAAACGCCCAGCGATTGCTCTGCCTCCTGCTCTGAATAATGTACTGCAACTTCTCGCAGGAAGCAGCGATATTACACCCGTTGCCCTTGAGAATTTTCGTAATAACATCTGCCTTGTCTGCTTCGAGAACCCCGCTACGGTATGGAGCGATTGCGGGCATTTAGTGCAATGCAGTGCTTGTACATTACGTCATATACATACATGCGCCTACGGAGGGGAAGCAATGCCAGGCTGCTCATACTGTGCCGGTCCAGCTACTTTTTACCAGGACATGTACCTGTTAGAGCATTGCACTCATTGCAAAACCAATTTAGCATCCATTGGTCATAATAGATGTCGTAAGCTTATTTTGTGCCATGCTTGCAAAACAAAACCTCTTCATTATGGCTGTCCTTGCTGTCATAGCGCTGAAGGAAAATTGATCGAATTGTATTTATCTGGGACGAGAAATATCGACGATTCTCTAATTGACCTTGAAAAGGACCCTTGGCGTATGTTGGAGGAGGCTGCTCCTGAGGAACTTGACGACATCTATTCTCAGCAAGCTAGTGAGACATATTCTCAGCAAGCTAGTGAGACATATTCTCAGCAAGCTAGTGAGACATATTCTCAACAATCTGATGAAAACCATTCTGGATTTGGAGATTAATGCACACGCACTTACAAAAAACGGCCTCACTTCTGTGCTTCTTTTTCATACTCAACGTCCATCCGCTCTTAGCATGCAGTAGTCTTAAATTGCTCTCACCAAGCACCCGTGCTACGGCTTTTACCATTGATGACATATGTAATAACATCTGCGTAGCCTGCAGGGAGAATTGTGCTAACGCAGTGAGTGATTGCGGACATTTGATATTATGTTCAGTGTGTTCGAGTAAACATGTTAATGCGTCCAAAAGAGGGCGAACACGCTGCCCATGCTGTCGAGCGCCTGTTACCTTTTACCGGGATATTAATTTGTTAGAGTGCTGTTCTGATTGCAAAATCAATATCCCCTCAATTGGGCATAGCCTATGTCATGAGCTTGTATTATGTCATGCTTGCAAAGGAGTCCGTATTAAGAAATGCCCTTCTTGTGGAAGTTCTAAAGGTAACCTATACGAGTTGTTTTTGTCTGGCAATGCAGCGTACTTGGATCCACCAGATTCAACTGCAGAAAATGAGTACTCCTTTTAATTGGAGAACGAATGCTCACACAAGATTTAGCCGACAGACTAGTAGGACGACACTGGGGCGACAACATCAAAGTCACCTCGCTGCGTAGATTGGACCGTGCTAGCAAATCAGACTTAAGTCTCATGCTGGAACCGCGTGATCGGCGTCTAGCTGTTACAAGTCAGGCTGGCTGCTTGCTTATTTCTGAAAACGACGCCGCTGATTATGCAGACCTGCTCTCTTGCACCTTGATTGTCATCGCTGATTTTTATGCTGGCTTGCAAAAAGCAATGCACTTATTGCATCCTCCTCGACCCAAAAGTCATTTTGCGGGTGTTCACCAAAGCGCCCATGTTCACCCTGAGGCTCAATTAGATAAAGATGTCTGTGTTTTTCCCATGGCTTACATTGGAAGCGCAGATATCGGATCACGCACACGCATCATGCCCTTTGTTTTTATTGACGATAATGTTTGTATTGGCGAAGATTGTGTTATTGGAGCGGGCAGTGTGGTCATGTCCGGGACCCGTCTTGGCCATCGCGTGATTTTACAACCGGGCACTATTTTGGGTGGTGACGGTTTTGTTTATTATCCTGAAAATGAACGCAATATCAAAATAGCGTCAACAAAAAATGTCTATATCGAAGACGATGTGGAAATCGGCGCCAATACCTGTATCGATAAAGGCATGTTGGAAAATACCTGTATTGGTAGCGGCAGCAAAATCGACAACCTGGTGCAAATCGGTCACGACGTTTCCATTGGTAAAAACGCGGTCGTCGTCGCACAAGTTGGCCTGGCTGGACACGTCAATATCGGCGATGAAGCTGCTATTGGTGGACAAGCTGGCGTCGCACCTTATCGACAAGTCGGGCAGGGCGCACGCATCAGCGCCACTGCCGGTGTGTTTCGCGATGTATCAGCAAACGAAATCGTCTCAGGAAATCCTGCGGTTGCACATATGAATTATTTGCGTAGCTGTGCCGCACAAAAAAAATTGCATGCCTATCAAAAAGACGTTAGGAATTTACAAAAGCGCATAGACGCTCTTTCGGAGGCCTTAAAAGATCATGGAACACGCTGATATTAAACTTCCTCTCTGCTTCGCGGAGATTTCCGCTATTTTGCCGCACCGTTATCCTTTTTTGCTCATCGATAAAGTGACAGAATTAGTGCCAAGCCAATATATCAAAGCTTATAAGAATGTGACCTGCAATGAACCTTTTTTTAACGGCCATTTCCCAGGATTTCCGATTATGCCCGGGGTTTTACAAATTGAAGCCATGGCACAATGCGGCGGGATTTTGGTTTTTTACTCTGGTGCTTTTCATCCTGACACTCACATCGCTTATTTGGCAGGCGTCGATGAAGCCAAATTTAAAAAACCGGTGGTCCCTGGCGACCGACTTGAAATACGCGCTGAAATTATCGCGCTTAAAAGAAACGTTTGCAAACTAAAAAGTTTTGCCAGCGTAGACGGCGAACTCGTTTCCGAAGCTATTTTATTAGCGGTTATTCAAAGCAAAACCTGAAAACCTGCAAGACTATAATTGACATCCAGTGCTGCTTTTCATAGCCTTGCGCCCTATGAATACCAAGAACCCATTGCCAAAGCACGATTCCGCTCCCAATGAACATGCTGAGACTAGCGATTCCGGTATTCATCGCATTAAAAAAGAACGAGAAGAAAAGGGACAGCGCTTATTAGCACTTGGGCAAAATCCTTATGCTAACGATTTTCAACCTAATATTTCTGCAGGCGCATTTCACCAAAAATATAAAGATACATCTCGAGAGGCCTTGGCCACAATGGACACCGTTTACCAAATTGCTGGTCGTGTCATGGCCGTTCGTAGCATGGGCAAGGCATCATTCTTGCGTTTACAAGATCATAATGGCGATCTGCAAATTTTTATGCAGCAAAACCACATGGGTGAGGCTTATGATTTACTAAAACTCGTCGACATGGGCGACATTGTGGGTATTACTGGCACCCCTATGCGCACCAAAACTGAGGAGCTCAGTCTTAAAGCCGATTCTTTGCGTGTTTTAACCAAATCGTTGCGTCCTTTACCAGAAAAATGGCACGGCCTGACCAACGTCGAGCAGCGGCATAGGCAACGCTACTTGGATTTAATTGTAAACCCAGAAGCACGCCATATTTTTCGGGTGCGCTCTTTGGTGATTAGCGAAATTCGCAGATTTTTAGATGCCAGAGATTATCTCGAAGTCGAAACACCTATCTTGTCAGATATCCCTGGCGGAGCTGCCGCCAAACCTTTCTTAACCCATCACAATGCCTTGGGTGAAGACTTAAGTTTGCGCATTGCTACCGAACTGCACTTAAAACGCTTGGTCGTAGGTGGTTTTGATCGGGTTTATGAAATCGGCCGTATTTTTAGAAATGAAGGCATTAACACCACCCATAATCCCGAGTTTACTTCCATCGAATTTTATCAAGCCTACGCCAATTATCACGACTTGATGAACTTAAGCGAGGAACTGCTAAAAAGTTTAGTGCAAAAAGTGCATGGCCAAGCAACCATTGAATACCAAGGCCACACCCTTGATTTCTCCAAACCTTTCCGTCGGGTATCGATTGCACATTTAGTAGGCGAGCACTTCAAGTTTTCACCAGATGATTTGCAAAAACTGGAACAAATTACCAACGTCAATTGGGCCCTGGAACTAGCCCAACAAAACACGGTTTCTTTAGAGGAACCTTTGCTTATTTGTTTATCGGAACTGCATGACCAAGAGATTTTAGATTGGGTGCCTTTGGCTGCACCAGAAAACACCCAAGAGACTTTGGTGGAGCGTGCCGTGAGCTCTTTGAAATCCGATCCTGAACAATTTTATTTACAGTTAGCAACCTCGCTGGAAACCAAATTTGCGGACGATCTTGTTCGTGCCCGGCGTTTATCTCTGCATCTTTTGTATGCCATTTTTGAACACAGAATTGAAAAGGCCCTTATGCAGCCGACTTTTCTAACTGGATTTTCTGTTTCAGTTAGTCCATTGGCCCGTAAGCGTGATGGCGACGCTGCCATAGTGGATCGCTTTGAATTGTTTTGCGCCGGCATGGAAATTGCTAACTCTTTTTCTGAGCTCACCGATCCTCTGGACCAACGTGAACGTTTCATGTTGCAAGCGCGCAAAAAAGAAAAAGGCGACGACGAAGCCCATGGCGTCGATGAAGACTTTTTAAGAGCATTGGAAGTAGGAATGCCGCCCACGGCCGGCGAGGGCATCGGCATTGATCGTTTAATCATGTTGCTCACCAACAGCCCTTCGATACGTGAAGTTATTTTGTTTCCTAAGCTGCGCACAGAAAAACGGTCTTAACTCATGAAGCAAATCTGGAAAAAAACCTTCCTCTTGACTACTCTTGCTAACGCACTTTTTATAGCGACGGCTATGAGTGCTGCTTTTGTTTTTTTCCATAACGTCCAAGCAATCACAGGTGAGCCTCTGCAGTGGCCACTTTTGTTGGTTTTACTGATCAGCGGTTTTCTCTGTGGCATTGGCATGGCCGCCTTCACCAAAAGTATCGCTTTTGGCCAAGGTCTTTGCGTGACAGCGCTGTTGGGAATTTTCCCTTTTATTTTTAGTAATCACACTATTGCCTTAACAACCTACGGTACTTCAGCGGCATATTTTGCTGCTATTTTGGCGTCCGCCTATTTGCTTTTATTACTTTCGCTCACCCTAGGAGGAACCATTGGTTATCTCTTATTTGGGGATGGATACTTTACCAGAAGCTGGTTTTACGAAACCTGGATGGGTCGACGCTTTTTAATGACTAAGCGTAGCACTAACGCCGTGTCTTTGATTACGCTTATTTCGGTCATTGCGGTCATGATGGGTTGCGCGGGCATGGTCGTGGTCATGAGTGTGATGAACGGTTTTTCCAGCGACTTAAGAAGCAAAATTTTAGGAACAAACGCCCATATAATGGTGCTGAAATATGGCAATGATTTTTCCGAATATCCTAGGGTAATTGAAAAGACTCGCAAGCTTGCTGGCATTACTGGTGCCAGTCCTTTTGTTTTAAACGAAGTGATGGTTTCATCAGAAAATAATCTTTCAGGAGCAGTGATTAAAGGTATCGATGTCAAGACCATTGCATCGGTAAGCTCATTGCCTGCTAACATGATTGAAGGAGATTTAATGAATCTGGATTCTCCAGATAAAATTGAAAATCCACGGCACACAAAACAGGACCGCGACCCTCTTCAAAAACCCAAATCAGAAATCGATATGATTGCTGAAGTTTTGGATAAAAGCGATCCTGATGCTCCTGCCAAACAAGCCTTGCCCGGCATTGTCATCGGCCAAGAAATGGCGCGTGCCTTAAAAGTTTTCATAGGAGACGTAGTAAACGTCGTCAGTCCGGTTGGGGAACTTGGCCCCTCTGGGCCTATTCCCAAAGCCAAAGCCTTCAAAGTGGCGGGTATTTTTTATTCTGGAATGTACGAGTACGACGCTAAATTTTGTTATATCGCCCTTAAAGAAGCCCAAGCTTTCTTTGGACTTGGCCAATCTGTCACTGGTGTCGAATACAAAATTGCCAATATTGAACGTGCCCAAGCTGCTTCGCACCAGATTGAACAAGTCTTGAAGGGGTATCCTTACTACACCAAAGACTGGATGCAGATGAATCGCAATCTTTTCTCGGCGTTAAAACTGGAAAAAATAGCCATGTTTATTATTCTGATGGCGCTAATTTTCATGGCAAGTTTATTAATTTTAGTGGCGCTGATTATGGTGGTGGTGGAAAAGGGCAAAGAGATTGCTATTTTAAAAAGTATGGGCGCCACCGACGTTTCAATTATGAAAATATTTGTCACTTACGGACTAAGTATTGGCGGTTTAGGCGCGGCTTTGGGCCTGTCTTTGGGGCTGTTGCTTTGTTTCATGATTCAATCTTTCGGCATTGGCCTGGACCCGGAAGTTTACTACATCACCCACATTCCCATCCGCATGGATCCTCTTGAGCTCACCTTGGTGATATTCGGCGCAATCATTATTAGTTTTTTAGCAACCATTCCGCCTGCACTTTTTGCCGCACGCCTAAAACCTGTTGAAGGGTTGAGATACGAGTAACCTATGAAAATTGAAGTATCTGCTTTGCAAAAAAGTTATTTTTTAAGAGAGCAACAGGTTCCGGTTTTGTTGGGCATCAACTTGGAAATCTTTTCTGGTGAATTTGTCTCGCTGACCGGAAGCTCTGGCGTTGGTAAAAGTACGCTGCTGCATATTTTGGGCACACTTGATACACCAACCAGTGGCCAGGTTAGGCTTGGCGGGGTCAATGTCTTTGAAAAAAAAGCAGCCGATATTGCCCAATTTCGCAATCGAAATATTGGTTTTGTTTTTCAATTCCACCACTTGTTGCCTGAATTTTCTGCCCTCGAGAATGTGAAAATCCCTCTGCTTATCAGGCGAGAAAAAGAAGATAGCGCACATAAAAAAGCACAAGAAATGCTGGATCTAGTTGGCTTGTCTCATCGCTTTAGTCATAAACCAGGAGAACTTTCTGGAGGAGAGCAGCAACGCGTGGCTTTAGCTCGCGCTCTAGTAACTTCGCCGCAGCTGCTTCTTGCCGACGAGCCCACCGGCAATCTCGACGAAGAAACCGGTGCCCGCATTATTGAATTAATGCAGAAAATTAATCAACAAGAAAAAGTGACGGTGATCGTAGTGACGCATAATTTGCGTCTAGCTAAACAAGCGCAAAAACAACTTGTTCTCACCCGCGACGGCATTCGATAATTTTTAGTCTTCCATTTGCGCAGTGACATAAGCTGTGCCATAACCAAAAATCCAAAGGAGTTTATCAATGGCTACTAAATTTCAACTCGAGCACGAGTTCCCCGATATTTCTCTGGATTTTTTTGAAAAATATCTGAACCATCCCGAACTAAACAGCATGCTTTCTTTAATGCCTTCTTTTAAAAGCCGCGATTTAATTGAAAAGCAAGATCTCGATAGTGGCGAAGTGATTTGGCGTTTTAAAGTCGTGGCTGGTGGCGAGTTTCCTCCCGCAGTTACCAAAATTATTTCTCCAGAAATGTTTTCTTGGTGGGAAAATTCGCGCTTTGTCCCATCAGAGCATTGCATCCATTTTAACATTGAGCCACTGAAAGCAGTGGGCAAGTTCGAAGGTAGCGGCCAATGGCGCTTAATTAAGCAAGGAAACGGCACCAAGCGCATTATCGAAGGCGAAATGAACGTCAAAATTCCCTTCGTCGGCAAAATCGTTGAAAGTTTTTTCATCAATGAGCTGAAGAAAAATTATGAAGTCGAGCCTGACATTCAAACCAGGTTTTATCATAAAATGCGACGTCAAGCCTAAATGCTGGCGACCAGCGATACACTGCTTCGATTGCCCGAAGGTTTCCGTAAAAATTTGCGCAATTTTAAAGAGCGCAAAGACGTTCATCAACTTTTGCGCAATGCTCAGTTAAACACAGTATGTGAAGAGGCCCGTTGCCCAAATATCGGCGAATGTTTTGCTAATAAAACCGCGACATTTATGATTTTGGGCGATAAGTGCACACGTCGCTGCCATTTTTGTTCAGTTAAAACGGCAAAGCCTGCCGCACCTGATAGCCTCGAGCCGCACAATCTTACTGAGGCCGTACTGCAGCTGGGGCTTGATCACGTGGTGATTACTAGCGTCGATCGTGATGATTTAAAAGACTTAGGGGCAGGGCACTTTGCTGACTGTATTGTGACGTTGAAGCAACGCATTCCCGGCGTCACGGTAGAATTACTAACTCCTGACTTTAAAGGCAAAAGTGATTTGTTGGACTTGGTTCTGCACGCAGGTCCTGATATTTTCGGACACAATATAGAAACCGTCGAGCGACTTTATCGCTTGGTTCGCCCGCAAAGCCACTGGCATATCACATGTTCTTTGTTGCAATACGTCGCCGCGCAAAAAAAAGTTGAAGTCAAAAGCGGTTTAATGGTTGGGCTTGGTGAAAGTGACGACGAAGTTTGTGTAACACTAGAGACGCTGGCCCGCTTAGGTGTGCAGGTGGTTACCATTGGTCAGTATTTAAGGCCATCGATAAAACACTGGCCGGTCGCTCGCTACGTTCAGCCCGAAAGCTACACACGTTTCGTCGCTACTGGTAAAAATTTGGGCTTTAAAACAGTTTTTGCCGGCCCCTTTGTACGTAGCAGCTATCACGCCAAAGAAACGCACCTGGGAAGCAATTTTTGCTAGGAATAATTATCCAAAAACACATGTTGTTGGACATTGAGTTTCTTTAAAATAAGCCATCACAGGATGATCTCATGAAATGGAAATACATATGTTTATTTATCGCACTTTATGCACACATAACCACGCTCTATGCTGACAATGCCACCTCAGATGCCAATACAACTACGCCTGCGCCTTATAAACTCAATCCACTCTTCGCAGCAAGCGGAGTAGGGCCCTACATTGAGACTCCTGACTATAATGGTTCAGGCTGTCCTGTAGGTACCGTATCAACATCGCTTTCTCCCGACCAAACAGCCCTAAGCGTTCTATTTGATGGCTACCGAGCGGAAGCAGGAGCAGGGGCAGGTTCTGCTAACGGCAGGAAAAATTGTGACATTGCCATTCCATTCCATGTCCCGCTTGGCTTCCAAGTCGGCATCGTCGGGGCAGACTATCGCGGCTTTAACGATTTGCCGAGTGGAGCGCAATCTCGTTTTACGGTTGAATATTTTTTAGCAGGCGAAAACACGCTGCCTTTCACGTCGGTTTTTAACGGACCTTTAGCTAGCAACTTTTTACTACAAGACTCAGTGCACACTGCCTCGGTGAGATGGTCTGACTGCAGTACTCCTGTCACCTTTCGCGTTAATACCGATTTAGTGGTTGAAAGTAATATGCATAATGATCAAGCCATGTCGACCATTGATTCTGCTGATCTCACTATCAACGATCCAGTAAATCCCAATGCTCTGCAATTTTATTTTCTCTATCGGCCTTGCGCTGACCATGGCGGCGGTGGATCATCTACTTAAAAAAACTAGTTGCCGACTTTCTTTTTATGAAAATTTTATTGTTGGTAATTTTCTACCTGGCTTTTACGGCGCAGCTCAGCGCGCAAGTGGTTATTAGTGAAGTCTATGCCAACGGCGACGGCGGTCAACGTGACCAGGGCTTGGAATGGTTTGAAGTCTACAATATCGGTTCGACCTCGATTGATTTGAGCGATGCCATTGTCAGGCGCTTGGATGGCATCAAAAAAGCCGAGGCATGGCGCATTCAGCTTTCCGGCGCCACCTCGCTGCTTGCGCCGCAACACTATGCGGTTATTGCGCAAAAAAAAGATCTAGGCATTGAGCTTTGTTTAGATATGACAATCATTTTGGTGAGCGATCCAGATTTTGCTTTTAAAAATTCAGGAACCCAAACGCTTTGTTTTAAAACCAGTAGCGAGCTAGAAGACTGCGCGCCTTTTAATAATTCAGCAACGTTTCCCGACGGACAATCTCGCTATAATAAATCTCCCACGCTTTTTGGTAACGATGATTTGCGGTGGTGGCATATCGAGGACTGCGAAATCATGCCCAATATTTTTGCTTCGCCTGGAGCCGTGGGAGGATTTTGCCATCAGGATGCTATGCTGTTGCCACATAAAATATCTTGCCTGACGTCAGCAGGCGCAGAAGCAGAAGCAGAAACAAAAACAGAAACAGAAAAAGAAGTAAAAAAGGCTCTTCCTAGAAAATTCACTAGTCCGAACAAATCGCTTTCTTGTCAATCATTCAGCGCTGACTCACAAAACCAATTTGCCTTTATTTTGCTATTTTCTATTTTGCTTTTTATATTATTTCGACCAAAAGCAATCGAGGATGAACTTCTTAAATCCCCCTTAGAAAAACTACCCGATGCACACAGGTCGTGACGGTGAATTTGCGCTCCGCAGGAGCAACCCGTGCAACAGCCCAGGGCATAGCGCAGCGTCGCCCTGGGTAAAGCAACACCACCATCCAAATCGCCCTGTAAGGGCAATGATTACTCCCATAAATATTTTTCATCGTTTGAATATTTTTTTCCCACATTGAGCAGGTTCACGATTGCTGGTCCCGATAAAATTCGAGAACACGCGTGGGGGCATGCTCATAATCTCTAAATTCTGCTGGGGATTTTTCCAAAGAACAGACATCCGAGGAATTGGGGTCGGCATAAAGCGAAGTTGACATGAGAACAAGAAAAAACAATCGTGTTAATATCGTCACTATAGCCTCGCTGGTATTAAAAGCTCATACTTGCGTATACATGTATTGAATCTACAAACAAGCCTGCTATGGGAGTCTTTTTGCTCCTTATTTATTAGCAGGTGCCAGAACTCATGAAAATCCACGAGTATCAAGCGAAAGAAGTTTTGCGACAGTATGGTATTAAAACCCTGGAAAGCCGTGTGTGTACGACGCTCGATCAGGTTTCCAGCGCATGCAACGAGTTAGGCTATCCATGTGTTATCAAAGCACAAATTCATGCTGGCGGTCGCGGAAAGGGTGGCGGCGTTAAATTAGCAAAAAATAAAAAGGAAGCTTTGCTACATGGAACCGCCATTTTAGGCATGCAACTGGTCACGCCACAAACTGGACCAGAAGGGCAGCCTGTCAATTCTGTTCTGGTCGAGCAAGGCTGTCAAATCGCCAAAGAATTATATGTGGGCGTCTTAATTGATCGCGATAAAAATAGCGTTTGCCTTATGGCCTCCACCGAAGGTGGCATGGATATTGAAGAAGTCGCTGTTAATCACCCCGAAAAAATCTTGAAAGTATGGGTCGATCCAGTAGCCGGTTTGATGCCTTATCAGGCACGTCAGCTCGCATATGGACTGAATTTATCTGATGATCTCAGCAAAAAAATTGTACGCTTTTTATTGCCACTTTACTCAGCGTTTATTGATACCGATGCTTCCTTAATAGAAATCAATCCTTTGGTAGTCACCGCTAGCAACGAAGTGGTTGCTTTGGACGCCAAGATTGCCTTCGACGACAACGCCTTGTTTCGTCAAAGCAAAATCATGGCTTTTCAGGATCCCACCCAAGACGATCCACGCGAAGCAATGGCGCAGCATCATGGGCTAAGCTACATAGCTTTAGGTGGTAATATTGGCTGCATGGTCAACGGCGCTGGACTTGCCATGGCCACCATGGATATCATTAAGCACGTCGGTGGTGAACCTGCTAACTTTTTAGACGTTGGGGGCGGAGCTACCCAAGAAAAAGTTACCGAAGCACTCAAAATTATTTTGCAAGACTGCAGCGTCAAAGCAGTTTTAATTAATGTCTTTGGCGGCATTGCCAAATGCGACGTCATTGCCACCGGGGTAGTTGCCGCAGTCAAAGAACTTGGCCTGCATGTTCCTTTAATTGTGCGCCTGGAAGGTACCAATGCCAGTAAAGGCAAGGAAATTTTGCGGCAATCAGGCTTATCGATTATCCCCGCTGATGACTTATTAGACGGCGCCAAAAAAGCTGTAGCCGCTGCTGCTGCTTAAAATTTATTTCTTGAGGATTTCATGAGTATTTACATCAATAGTTCCACCAAAGTTCTCGTTCAGGGCATTACTGGATCAGCAGGCGCTTTTCATGCAGAACAAATGCTCGAATACGGCACGCAAATTGCAGGCGGCATTACCCCGGGAAAAGGCGGCCAACTCTTTGCGGGCAAAGTCCCTATTTTTAACTCGGTTGCAGAGGCTGTGCGCACAACCAAAGCCAACGCGACTGTCATTTTTGTGCCAGCGCTTTTTGCTGCCGACGCCATTTTGGAAGCGGTCAGCGCACAAATTGAGCTGGTCATTTGCATTACCGAAGGCATCCCTGTGCTTGACATGGTCAAAGTAAAGCGGGCCATGCAAGGATCTAAAAGCAGATTGATCGGACCCAACTGTCCTGGCGTGATTACGCCTGGTGCTTGCAAAATTGGCATTATGCCAGGTTTTATTCACAAGCCAGGCCATGTCGGCGTCGTCTCTCGGTCTGGCACTTTGACCTATGAAGCAGTTTTTCAATTAACTAATTTAGGCCTAGGGCAATCCACCTGTGTCGGGATTGGCGGCGATCCAGTAAATGGCACCAGCTTTCTCGAGGTACTAGAAGCATTTAATAACGATCCAGACACTCACGCTGTAGTTATGATCGGCGAAATCGGTGGCAACGCTGAAGAAGAAGCTGCAGCTTTCGTGAAAGCCAATATGAAAAAACCCGTGGTCGGCTTTATTGCCGGCGCTACCGCTCCTGAAGGCCGTCGTATGGGCCATGCCGGCGCGGTTATTTCTGGAGGAAAGGGGACCGCCAAAGATAAAATAGCTGCCTTTGAAGAGGCTGGTATCAAAGTTGCCCCAACGCCTGCTGAAATTGGCATTACTTTGAAAAGTGTCTATGGATGATTTTGTCTGTGTCAATAAAGACGTGATTGTCTTCAATAAACCGGCCGGCATGCCTTCCCATGCCTTAAAAAAAGGTGAGGGCGATACCGCGTTAGACAGGGTCGTTGCGCATTATCCAGAAGTTGCGCTGGCTTCTTTAGATCAGCGTGAAGGCGGCCTGGTTCACAGGCTCGATAATAACACTTCTGGTTTATTAATTTTTGCACGCAACCTTGCCTCTCATACTTTTTTTCGCCAGCTCATCCAAACTAGTCAAATTGAAAAAAGCTATCTGGCCCTCGTGCAAGGACGTATTCCCGGCACCATGGTTTTTAATTTACCGATTGCCCATCACGCCAAGAACAAAAGCAAAATGATAGTAGTCAAAGAGGAGACAAGGTTTTTTCGCGGACAACCTAAGCCTGCCACTACTTTTGTTGAGCCTATCGCCTGGGGCGAGGAGGCCACGTTGATACGCGTGGAAATCCGGGGAGGCAGGCGTCATCAAATCCGCATTCACCTCGCCGATGCAGGACACCCTTTGCTTGGGGATGAACTCTATGGCGGCCCTGAAGCCGCTTATTTACCTGGACATGCCTTGCATGCCGACTCGCTGGTTTTGCCGGATGGCTTAAAGCTCATTGCGCCTGTGCCCGAACTTTTTAAAAAGGAAGCGGCCAAATACGGTATTGGTTTTTAAGCCATATACTGTTAACAGGATTTTTTAAAATTAATATGGATGTATATGGCTAACTTAACCGATGAAATTCGCGTTCGCATTGGGCCATCGCCGACCGGCGACCCTCATGTAGGTACAGCATACGTTTCCTTATTTAACTATGCGTTTGCCAAACAGAAAAACGGCAAATTTATTTTACGCATCGAGGACACTGACCAAAAACGTTCCAGTTTAGATAGTGAACGCGCAATTTTATCTTCGCTCAAATGGCTGGGACTGCAATGGGATGAAGGTCCCGATGTCGGTGGTCCACATGGTCCTTATCGTCAAAGCGAACGTCTAGATATTTACAAAAAGTACGTCGACCAGTTGGTCGAGAGTGGCCATGCTTATTGGTGCACTTGTTCCGCAGAACGTCTAGCTGAAGTGCGTAAAAGGCAGCTCGCCTTGAAACAACCCACCGGCTACGATGGTCATTGCCGAGAATTGTCACAAACAGAAGGCGTGGTGCGCTTAAAAACACCAAAAGAAGGCAAGATTATTTTTAACGATTTATTGCGTGGCGATATCGTTATTGAAAGCAGCGAAGTTGATGACCAGGTCTTGTTCAAAAGCGATGGTTTTCCGACTTATCATTTAGCAAACGTCGTCGATGACCATCTCATGAAAATCACCCACGTTATTCGCGGGGAAGAATGGATTAGCTCAACCCCAAAACATATTTTGCTCTATCAATTTTTTGGCTGGCAGCCTCCGCAATTTGCCCATTTACCCTTGCTGAGAAATTTTGACAAAAGCAAAGTTTCCAAGCGAAAAAATCCCGTATCCTTAGAGTATTTTAAAGAAGCAGGCTATCTGCCCGAAGTGCTTTTAAACTTTTTAGGTCTCATGGCCTTTTCTTTTGCAGATGGTCGCGAGATTTTTTCGTTGGCCGACTTCGTACAAAATTTTAAATTAGATCGAGTCTCTTTGGGTGGCCCGGTTTTTGATTTGCAAAAATTGTTGTGGCTTAATGGACGTTATTTGCGCGAATTCAGAGATAACGCGCAATTCACAAAGTATTTGCAAGATCAGCTTTTTGCCAGCGACTACTTAAGTCAAATCGTTACTTTGGTAAAAGAACGTGTGGAAAAATCAGAAGATTTTATAGCTTACGCCGACTTTTTCTTTAAAGGCGACGTTACAGTTGCCCCTGAAAATTATGAAATTAAGGGCATTGCAGATAAGAAAAAGCTCGCCGAGATTTATGAAGCTTTGATTGAAAAACTGGAAAGCTTAAGACCTTTTGACGTGGAACGCATCGATACGGCTTTGCGTGCTTTTTGTTTAGATCATGATCTTAAAAGCCGCGATTTATTTATGCCTGTTCGTTTGATGGTGACCGGAAAAAAAGCATCGCCGCCTTTATTTGAAACCATGGCGGTTTTAGGAAAAGAGCGATGTCGAACCCGCATGCGCGCAGCCTTACAAGTTATTAAAACTCAATTACACGTATAAAAGGAGAGAATTATGTCAAAAGAAAGAACATTTTCCATCATTAAACCAGACGGTGTGTCTCGTAATTTGATCGGAAAAATTATTGCCCGCTTTGAATCAGAAGGTCTTTTTGTGGTTGGTGCAAAAATGAAGCAACTAAGCCGTCACGAAGCAGAAGGTTTCTACGCAGTTCACAGTACCCGACCATTTTACGCAGAATTGGTTAATTCCATGTGTTCGGGTCCAGTGCTTTTGATGGTATTGGAAGGTGAAAACGCCATTCTCAAAAATCGCGAAATCATGGGCGCAACTAACCCTGCTGACGCCTTAGATAATACCCTTCGCAAACTTTATGCGCTTTCCATTGGTGAAAATACCGTGCACGGATCAGATGCCCCTGATACTGCTCAGAATGAAATCGCCTGGTTTTTTGCCGCCAGTGAATTAGCAAATAATCAGTAAAAATAGGCACTTAGAATTAAATGCAATAAAAAATAAGACATTTTTCCTGGCCATTGTTATACTTTAAACAGTGCCAGGGGGGATGGTGTTAAAATTAAAATTAAATTACTTTAATGCGCCAATTTTTAGAATTTTTATTATTTTAAGTTTGGCCGCAATGATTGCCTTGCAAAATGATATCTTGCCCTTGAAAAACGCGGAAGCGTCGACGATTTCATCTACCATACAATCCGTTGCAGACCTAAATAAGCAGCAAAAGTATGAGACTTCAATTAATATTTTACTGAGTGCTCTCTCAAAGAACCCCAATAGTGAGTCTTTGATTGTCACTTTCAAGCAGACATTCACTCTCCATATTTACAATCAAATACTGGATGGCTTTAAAAGCATCGCATTAAATCCCCATGATACTAATGCCTATTTGTTGATTGCCAGGTCCTATGGACTGATGGGAGATCCCACCAAAGCTATGGAAACGCTGCTCGATGGAACTATTGATAATCCTGATTCTGTCAATCTATGGACGGCCATTGGCGCCATGGAACTGCAAGCTCACCGAGATACAGAAGCATTGTCTGTTTTTAAAGAAATAATTCGTATCGATTTAAAAAATGGCAATGCCCATAATAACATTGCCTATATCCTAGCTGAGTCAAACGACCAACGGATTCATAACTTAAAAAATGCGCTGGCTTATGCAGAAGAAGCCAACTCACTAGAACCCAACAATGCTAATTTTATCGATACCCTGGCAGGAATTAAATTTCAGTTAGGGCAAAAAACAGAGGCACTTTCTTTAATTAAGCAAGCTATTAATTTAAGCCCTCACGAAGACTATTTTAGAAAACAACTTTCCAAATTCCAAGCAAACACAGAGAAGGCTGTGATTTATCAAAAAGCTGCTCTGGTAAAATAATTTTTAAAATATATACCAGAAAAATGAACTCCATTTCCGTATTAACTAAACCTTTGCTGCATATTGTGCTTGATCGACCGCGCATTGCAGCCAATATTGCCTCAATTGTTCGGCTTGCAACGGCCACGCAGTGTGCACTGCATGTATGTGGTCCTTTGGTCTTCGACAACAGCGATAAAACCAAATGGAGGGCAGGGCTCGACTATTTTTATGGAGCCCGCGTTCATTTTCATCATAACATCCACAGATGCTTGAAGCTGCTACAAAAAAAACCTTGGATTATCGAGGTAGGCAGCGATAAGGCTCCTTGGGATGTTGCTATTGTTCAAGGCGATGTGATTATTTTAGGTCCAGAAACCAGCAGCGTTGACGAAACGCTGTTGATCCAATTTTCAGATCGCATTCTCACCTTGCCGCAAACTGGTCCCGTACGATCATTAAATTTAGCCCAATGTGCAGCCGTGGCTACCTTTGAGGCCATGCGGCAGATAAACACCTCGAGACCCGGGTAGAAGCCGCTTCCAGTTCCAAAGCGCGCGTTGACTCATTTTGACTCACAGTCCGCTGAGAATCTCATAACCAGCACCTTGCGCTTTGCTTCGTACGCGCAGCACTAAACGATTCACGTCATTGCCTGCCATCCACTCTTCGCCAACAGGAAAATCAGCCAAGATGTGCTCGTTAAAATAATAATAGACTAATACTTGATCGTCTTTGCGTTCTATTTGTTGCACATGGTAGCGCAGCGTTAAATTTTTGACGCGGGCAAATGCTTTTTCTAATTTTTGTTGCAGCTGAGCATAGCCATAATCATCCTTGGTATTATCGGTTCCACTGGATTCATAAAAATCAGGAGCCACTAATGTCATCACTTCTGCAACTGAGTGCTGCTCAATGGCATTTTTGTATTGATCCATGAATTGCATGATCGCGCGATTTGTCGCGGTATTGGAAACACTCGACATCGGCAATAATCTCGGTTTACAAGCAGACAGAGAAGAAATGCCCAAAAAAAACAGTAAAAGAAAAAAAGATTTGAACAGGTTCAGCATAAAATGCCTCCGAAAGCCAATGGAATGTAGTGGTGCATATAACAAGAGAGCTTAAAGGATGCCAATAAAAAAGTAAGGTGGCCATGATAACTAAAAAAATAGTTTTAAAGATATGCAGACTTATCGTCGCGACATTATGCGTAGCAAGTTTACTCGATTGCACTCCCAGGAAGCAGGAGAACCGTAAGGAGTCATCCTTGACCATCGGCATATCGCAAGAACCCGACTCCTTGTTTATGCCTTATAAAGAAATGATGGCCGCAGAAGAAGTGTCCCGGGTGGGAACTTATACACTCACAATTTTTGATGAAAATTGGAAACTCATTCCTTGGGTAGCCAAAGAAATTCCTACACTTGAAAATAAAAAGCTCGAGCTGTTTCGCGAAAATGGTCAGCTTAAAATGCGCAGCACTTGGGAAATCAAAGACGACTTTTTTTGGGCCGATGGCAGGCCACTGACCGCTGACGACTTCGTATTTACCTATGAAATCTACAAAGATCCCTCACAGGAAATTATTGATCGCACTGTAATTGAAAAAATTGAAAAAATGGAAAGCAAAGGCAAAGATCACAAAACCTTAGTTGTTACTTGGAAAGAGCCTTATGCTTATTATCACAACTATCGTCAGCACGAGGCTGTGCCTAAGCATATTGTTGAACCTATTTATCGAGCCTCCCCAGAAAAGTTAAAAAAACATCCCTTCGGACAAACGCCAATGTTGGCTGGACCCTACACCATTAAAGAATGGTCACCGGGAAGCCACATTATCGCCATAAGAAATCTTTTTGCCAAAGGTTATCTCAAGCCACATATTGACGAAATTATTTGGCGCATTATTCCGCAAACCAATACGCTAGAATCCAATCTGGTTTCTGGGACCATCGACGCTATTTCGCCAGTTGGCCTAGATTTTGATCAAGCTTTGGAATTCGAAAAGCGACATAAAAATAATTACAACTTTTATTATACCTCGGGGCTGGTCTGGGAACACATTGACTTTAATTTGGACAATGAAATCTTAAAAGATAAACGCGTTCGCCAGGCTTTGGCATACGGCGCTAACCGAGAAGGGATTGGGCAATTATTGTTTAAAGGTAGACAGCCTGTGGCCCATGGAACAGAGCCACAAAAATCGCCATACTTCAACGACAACATCAGGAAATATCCATTTGATAAGACCAAGGCCAATCAACTTTTAAGCGAAGCTGGTTGGATAAAAAAAGACGGAGAAGAGATTCGTTCTAAAAACGGCAAGCCGCTAGCGTTTATTTTGATGACCACTGCCGGCAATAAATCACGTGAGCGAATTGAACAACTTTTGCAATCACAGTGGCGTGAGATAGGTGTTGATATTCAAATTCAGAACCAACCGGCTAAAGTATTTTTTGGAGACACTTTGCGGCGCAGGAAATACGCCCATATGGCAATGTTTTCTTGGGTCAAGGACCCCTTGGCGGTTTCCGATACCCTTTGGCGATGTGACTATATTCCCAGCAGCAAAAATGGGTTTTTGGGACAAAATCAATCAGGATTTTGTAACGCCAAAGCAGATCAACTTCTGAAATCGGCATCTTTGGAACTCGACAATCAAAAACGCGCCAAAATTGGCCAAGAATTTGAAGCCTTGTGGGCTGAAGAGTTACCGTCTCTGCCTTTATTCTTCCGGGTAGATGTGAGTATCACCAAAAAAGGGCTTAAGAATTGGAAACCAACGGGAATACTGCAACCTGTCACCTGGAACTCCCAAGAATGGAGCTGGACTAAATGAAGCACCTCTTATATCGCTTTAGCCAAATGCTGGTGATTATCGCATTTTTAAGCATGGCGCTTTTCGCTTTGCTTTCAGCTATGCCGGGCAATCCGGTTGATATGCTTGTTATGAGTAATCCACGCGTAAAACCTGAAGACGTGGTACGCCTCAAAAAATTGCGTGGCCTCGATAAACCTTGGCATGTTCAATATGTGCGTTGGATTTGGGGCTACGATGATCCCTTTCGGGCCGCAACCACACAAAAAATTGAACCCGTCACGGTCCACATGGATAAGGAAAATCGCGCTCTCGCCTCAATTGATTTGAGCGATGCCATTTTTAATAACAATTATCGAATGCAAAAAGATGAAATTACCAAATTGATCAAAACCAATCGTCCGCAAATTTGGCAAAAAATGCAAGCAAACAGCGCTATTCAAACCGCCAGTTCCAATGAAGTTGTAGACGTAATGTTAGAATTAATTGCCACAGAAGACCAAGCCTATTATCAAGTTCTGCAAAAAAACATGCAGCAAAAATCCTTACAAGAATTAACTGTGAACGGACTTTTTGGGGCAAGCAGCAAGGGCCTAACCGTTACCCAAACTTTTTATACACCAGGATTTCATCAGATTTGGTTTGTGATCAAAAATAAAGTGGGGCTAGAGACGGTCGGATCAGCAACTGTGACAGTAGAATCAACGAAGAAAAATCTTGTAAAAAATACCTTTGTGGTAAATCCTATTCCCAGCCAGGTTGTCGACGATCCTAAACTCTTTAAAGTTGATCTAGCTTCTTATGTGGACCAAGAAAATAGCAACCTTAAAGCATATCATTATCAACTACTTGAGGGCAGCCAGGGAAGCATTGATCAAAATGGAATTTATACCCATATTTTCGACGGTGCAGGGCAAACAGCTATTTTATTTGTTGTCACAAATAAGCAAGGGCACCAGGCAAAAGCGGCCTTTTCAGTGGAAAAAGCACCCATCCCTGATCCTGCAAGGTTTAACAGAGGTTTTATCTTTGTCTTCGCTGGTGATAAAAATGCGCTGGGTTTTTCTAACACTTACAAACGACCGGTCTGGGAACTTTTAGCCGGAACACCCTCGGTAACCACACCAACAGTCGGCCTATCTCTTTGGGCGCGCATAAAGATCAAGGTCACGGGCATGATAGTATCTTCGGGACGCATTGGTAACACCTTGCAACTCATGATACCGGCTATTTTACTATCGCTGATCATTGCCTTGCCGCTGGGAATCCTGAGTGCCTATCGGCAATATTCTTGGCTTGATTACATCGTCAACTTCTTTGCTTTTATCGGTATTTCGCTGCCAGTATTTTGGTTTGCCATCATGGTCATGTACTTATTTGCTGAAAACTTACAGTGGCTTCCGGCGGGGGGAGTGCAAACACCAAGTATTCAAGATGAAGGGCTCTCCGCGGTATTATCCGATCGCCTTACCCATGCTATTTTACCAACGCTGGTGCTTTCCATTGCTTACATTGGGCGTTGGCTCAGATATATGCGTGCGGCCATGCTGGAAATCTTGCCCGCCGATTATATTCGCACCGCGAGGGCCAAGGGGCTTTCTGAAAAAGTGGTCATCTTAAAACATGCTTTACGAAATGCCTTGATTCCCATTGTCACTATTTTGGCATTGTCGATACCGGCCTTATTTGGTGGCGCTGTGCTCACAGAAACCGTGTTTTCTTGGCCAGGTATTGGTCGTTTAGAATACGACGCCATTGCCAGCAGTGATTATTACGTGGCTATTGTGGTGTTTCTTATAGCGGCGGTTTTGGTCATGATCGGCAATTTATTGGCTGACTTACTTTACGTCATTGTTGATCCACGTATTCGGCACGGATAGCCTAGCAAAGAGGTTTTTTAAACATGGTGGCACAAGCTGTGAATCCAAACGCTAGCTTTCAAAAAGAGAGTAAGGCGCGCCCAGAACAGATTGAAACTTTTGGCAATCTGGTGTGGAAGCGTTTTAGCAAACATCGTCTCGCCCTTTATTCTGCTTTTATTTTAATTTTTCTCTGTCTCCTGTCTCTTTTAGCAGGTGTCATCGAATCATTATTACACGTATCTCACGATGCAGCATCTTTAGAGATGGTCAATTTGGCGCCGGGCTGGCCCCATCTTTTAGGAACCAACGAACTGGGGCAAGACGTCTTTACCAGACTTATTTTTGGCGGTCGCATATCGCTTTCGGTTGGTATTATTTCGGCACTTACGTCGGCAATTATCGGTTCTATCATCGGTCTTTTAGCCGGATTTTATGGTGGCCTGGTTGATTCCTTATTAATGCGCTTCACTGATGCCATGCTTTCCGTGCCAGTCTTGCCACTCATGATCGTTTTTTCTGCGCTTGAATTAGATGTGCTCTTTGGCCACGGCAACAACATGAGCGCCTTAGTAACCTGTGCTATTTTTTCGGTACTGCTTTTATGTTTTCGTTTTGCTTCATCGTCCAGAGCGCAAAGCCAGCACTCCATGTCGTTTAGTCGCATGCTTGTCGATTCTCTGATCACCGGGGCAGTTTTGTTTGCCGGTTACTTTTTAGTTTTTAAAATGGTCGACTGGAAATCAGTGGGCAGCGGCAATTTGGCGTCGGTTATTAAGCTCATTTTAATTATTGTCTTTTTTGGATGGATGACCGTGGCTAGACTTGCTCGTGCTGCGGCTTTGCAATTAAAAAATATGGAGTTTGTGACTGCTGCCAGATCGCTTGGGGCAGGGGACCGACGTATATTGCTGGTGCACATATTACCAAATGCTTTAGCGCCGATTATTGTCGCCGCTACTTTGGAAGTGGGAGGAAATATTCTTTACGAGGCTGCTCTTAGCTTTTTGGGGTTAGGTATTCAGCCTCCGGTTTCTTCTTGGGGCAACATGCTCAATAACGCCGTGGATTATATAAAAACATCTCCTATGCTAGCCTTTTGGCCAGGATTTTTTATTCTGGTCACGGTCTCTTGCTTTAATTTTTTTGGCGACGGTATGCGTGACGCACTGGATCCCCATCAGGTTATGAAAAATGGAGAAAAATGATCTCAACATACAAAGCATGACTGGTTTTGGTCGAGGCGTCGCTGAACAAAATGATTTTCTTTGTATTTGTGAAATTCGCAGCGTCAATCATAGGGGGCTAGATGTCAAAATTCGACTTCCCAAAGAATTATTTAGCTGTGAATCTGAGTATATCAAAAAGGTGCAGCGTTTATTTTCTAGAGGACGCGTCGACATTCACATGACACTCAGTCATCAATTGACTAATTTAAAGAAAATCAAGTTTGATTCACAGGCCGCAGCAAATTTAGTAGATGCCTTGCTGGCGTTTAGAGCAGTAAAACCCGGTCTCGATGCTAATATACGCATTGGGGATCTCCTCAGTATTCACGAGTTGTTTTCCGTAGAAGATTTGACTGACTTGACGGAAAAAATAAAACCTTTGGCTCAAACAACCATTGATTTGGCGCTTATTGATCTTTTGGCGGCCAGAGAAACAGAAGGTAAAAATCTTTTCTTACCTATATCTGAGGCGCTCTCTTCATGTAAAAAAATGGTGGCTGAGCTAAAAGTCCATGTTCAAGAAACACCAAAGCAACATCATGCGTATTTATTAGGACGCATGAGAGAACTTTTGGCAGAACATGGTTTAGATGATACAAGACTTGCCCAGGAAGCTGCTTTTCTCGCTGATAAATCCGATGTCACCGAAGAGATAAATCGCTTACTCGCACATTTTGATCATTTTTTTAGTCTCTGTGGCAGTAAATCTTCTGGCCGGAAATTAGATTTTTTGTGCCAAGAAATGTTCCGTGAGGCCAACACTATTGGGAATAAATGCGCCAATGCTTTTGCCTCACATCTGGTTGTCGAAATTAAAGCTGAAATTGAACGACTGCGTGAACAAGTCCAAAACATTGAATAAAACCACGCTTTGTGCTATCTACCCATTTTTATATTAGCAAAATGAGAGGGTTCTAAAATGGCTAGAAACGCATTTCCTGTGGTGCTAAGCGCACCGAGCGGTACCGGAAAAACCACCTTGGCTCATTTGCTCGTCGATAGCATGAACAACTTACAAATCAGCGTAAGTCACACCACTCGCCATGCACGTGGACACGAACAAAGTGATTTAGATTATTTCTTTATCACGCCAGAAATATTTGACAAAATGATCTTCGATAACGCTTTCATTGAATGGGCTTCGGTGCATGGACATCATTATGGATCCTCGGCAGAATGGACTGAAGCCACCTTGGCCCAAGGAAAAGATGTTTTGTTTGATATTGATGTCCAGGGTGGATTGCAGATTAAAAAGCATTATCCGCAGGCCGTTCTTATCTTTATTTTGCCGCCATCTCTTGATGAATTAGAAACAAGATTGCGCAACCGTGGCACAGATCCAGAAGATCTGATTGAAAAAAGATTACTGGCCGCCAGAGATGAAATTCGTATCGGTCTGGATCACTATGATTATGTCATTAACAATGAAAAATTGGATCGTGCGCTTTTTGATCTAACGTCTATTGTCCGCACACAAAGATTAGCCAGCTTTGATCGCGAAAAAATTCGCAAACGCTTATTGAATGAATAGCCATTTTTACTTTATGATGGGATAAAAGGAGCCCAAAAATATGGTTGTCAATCAGGTAAATAACAAGAAAAGAGTCGAAGTATCCTTATTGGGCCAGCGTTTTACGCTACGGTCTGATAAAAGCGAAGAATATGTTCAGGCCGTTGCCCAATATGTCACTTCGCAATTAGAAAATGTGGCAAAACAAAGCCACACGGTGTCAACTTATCATGTTGCGTTATTAACTGCGTTGAATTTGGCAGATCAATTACTGCAAAAAGAAGATGAGTTGCTGCGTATTAAACAGGGATTAAAAGAACGTGCCGAAGGCGCCTTAAGAGAAGTTCAAGACGCACTTTCTTTGTTGCCACATCATCACAGTGATACAGATGATCTCATTAAAAACCCGTTTTCGTAAATCTTGCCTAGACAAGCTTGCTGAGATTGACGCGAAAGCAAAGCTAGAAGCAGGAACAATTGTAGCCAAGGCCATATTGCCGGTCATACATGACAAATTAGCCCCACAACAAGGCGTCGCGGTATTTAAAAGTTTTTCCGATGAAATTAGTACCGAGCCGCTTTGTGAATTATTACGGCAACATCATATCAAATACTTTTTTCCAAAAACCAACCCTGCCGATTATTCGATGCAATTTTGCGATAATGATATTAATGACATTGCGGTGATGATTGTTCCCGGGGTCGCTTTTGATATGCGAGGTAACCGCCTAGGTCGAGGCCAAGGGTATTATGATCGTTTTTTAGCTAGCATCCCCCCAGAGCAAATTTTTACGATTGGAATTGGTCTAGACTCTCAACTATTTGAAGAAATCCCCGTTGATGAACACGATCAATGCATGAATATGATACGTACACCTTCTTTTGAGATTATTTTATGAAAATTAAATTTGCTCCTGTAGATGAACAATTGGCCATACTGACACGTGGCATTGTTGAATTAGAAGTGCTTGCGGAGCTTAAAAAGAAGTTAGAAAAAAGCCGTATCGAAGGTAAGCCGCTCACAGTAAAAGCAGGTTTTGATCCAACCGCTCCTGATTTGCATTTAGGACACGCAGTTTTGCTCACTAAAATGCGCCAGTTTCAAGACTTGGGCCATCGCGTTATTTTTTTAGTCGGTGATTTTACCGCGCGCATAGGGGATCCTACCGGGAAAAATGTCACACGCCCTCCTCTTAGCGATGACGATATTATCAACAACGCTGCCACCTACAGAAAACAAGTCTTCAAAATTTTAGACCCAGAGCAAACCGTTGTGCAGTTTAATTCTGAGTGGCTAGCCCCTATGAATCTCATGGATTTGATTCGTTTGGCCGCCAAGTACTCGGTAGCGCGCATGATTGAACGTGATGATTTTAAAAAACGCCTAAGCGAAGGCCGACCCATTAGCATGCACGAACTTTTGTATCCACTGATGCAAGGATACGATTCCGTGGTCATGAAACCTGATATTGAATTAGGTGGTAGCGATCAATTATTTAATTTGTTGGTTGGCCGTGATTTGATGAGGCACTACGGACTAGAACCGCAATGCATTATGACCGTTCCACTTCTAGAAGGACTGGAAGCGCGCGTTGAAGATGGCCGCATTGTGGGCGATAAAATGTCTAAGTCTCTGGGCAATTATGTTGGCTTTGACGAAGATGCTGGCTCACAATTTGGTAAATTAATGAGCATTTGCGATCCGCTCATGTGGCGCTACTTCGATCTTTTGTCACTTAAAAGTCCACAAGAAATTGAAGACTTAAAAGCCGGTCATCCAAAGCTTGCTAAAGAAGCACTGGCCGTAGAAATAGTTTCTAGATTCCACGGTCAGACTGCAGCAGAATCGGCTTTATCGCAATTTCATGAATTGTTTGGCGCCGGAAAACGCCACGAAATCCCTGATGATGCTCCTGAGGTAGTAATTCACAGCGACGGACCAACACTGCTGTTGCTGCAAGTATTAGTTAAAGCAGATCTAGCGCCTTCCAGCAGCGAAGCGAAACGTTTGATAAAACAAGGCGCTATTTCAGTCGAAGGCACACGCATCGAAGACGCGGGACACCAATTAAGTCCCGGCTCTTATGCAATACGAGCCGGAAAAAAACGTTGGGCGACGGTGGTTATAAAGTAAGCCGCCACTACCTAATTCGAGTAAACCAGCGCGACCAGCGAAAATCAGGCAGCGAAAATCGGCCTATTTTCACTAAGTTTCTATAGCCGTCAACGCTCATCCACACAAAAATCGCTTTGCCCTTTACGTTATTAATAGGCAAGGCTCCCCAAACACGGCCATCGCTGGAATTGCCGCGGTTATCTCCCATCACCAGCAAATATCCATCATCAACAGTACACTCAGAAGAAGTGCAAGTAAGCCCTGGCAATGCCGGTTGTGAAAAAGCTGGCCATTGATCTTCAAAGGGCAAACGCATACCAGGCAAACGCATATAAATATCGTGTGTCACATCCTCAGATATTTGTTCACGCGTCGACATAGCTTCCTGTTCTCGCCAAACACCATCGTCACTAAAAATCCAGCCACTGGATCCCGCGCCAAAATAATCTAAATAATTCACTTCTTTTGCCGGCGTAATATGCAGATAAGGCCTGCCATCAACGTGAACCACAGCATTCTCGATATGAACAGTCTGCCCTGGCCCTGCTACCACTCTTTTAATCCAAGTCTGCCCGGCATGACTACCCACATAATGAGGCGCCTCAAATACCACGACGTCGCCGGGTTTTGGGGTTGACCATTGCACAAAGTATGAGGGCGTTTTGGAAAATGGATTAACAATGCCATAGCGTAGTTTAGAAACAAAAAGATGATCACCAACCAGTAACGTTGGTATCATTGATCCCGAGGGAATTTGAAAAGGCTCAATAATAAAAGCTCGCAAAGCCAAAGCAGCCAACAGAGCCAACAACAAAGAATCCCAGCCACTTAGAAAATGCTGACGCATTGCTTTTCCCAAAAGAGTTTTCATCGATTCTTGAGCAGATGCTAAAGCCGATTGTAAAGCGAAGACGTGTTCATTGGCTTTGGCTTGATTGGACCATTCTGCTTGAACCTTTAAAATAGTCTGTTGTAAATTTTGTAAAGAAGACTCCACTTTTTGCAAAACTGCTTCGCTGTATTTTGCGCGTGTTTTCTTTTTAGCTAAAATTTCTCGAAGTCGTGTCTGCATTTCCAGCAAAGCACGGCTGCTTTCATAAAATAACACCGCTCTTTGTTTGGTGCCGCCATGAAAAAAATAAGCATCAAAATATGGGCCCAAATTGACCACTATAAAATAAACACCAGCAATAGCTAGCATAATGCCGAGCAGGATATTTGAACCAGAACCACCTGGCGAAAAAACCAAACCCCATAAGACAAATACCAGCAAAAAGCCTAGAATTAGCGCTACGGCACGACCTAAAGAAAAACTCGATTTCATCATTCCACTCTTTTTAATCAATTTTAAGGACAGATAAGAACGCAGCTTGTGGGACTTCAATTTTGCCAATTTGCCGCATGCGTTTTTTACCTTTCTTTTGTTTTTCAAGCAACTTACGTTTTCTACTAATATCACCGCCATAGCATTTGGCGGTCACATCTTTTCTAAGCGCAGAAATAGTTTCGCGTGAAATAATTTTGCCACCAATGGCCGCCTGAATCGCTACTTGATATTGCTGGCGCGGAATAATTTCCTTCATTCTTTCGCAAATATTTTTGCCGCGCTGCTGAGAAGAAGCCTGGTGCAAAATCAACGACAATGCATCAACAGGATCGCCGTTTAATAAAATATCAACCTTAACCAACTTGGAGCGACGATAGCCTTCCAGTTCATAATCGAGACTGGCATAACCACGGCTCAAAGATTTGAGTTTGTCGAAAAAATCAAAAACGACTTCAGCCAGCGGCAATATGTATTCAACCACGGCATGAGTCGGTGTGGGATATTCAATCCCCACCTGCTCCCCTCGCCTTTCTTCGCACAAAGTAATCAGCGCACCGACGTACTCACAAGGCGCATGTATCTGGGCGCGGATATAAGGTTCTTCTAAATAGTCCACTTTGGTTGGATCCGGCATTTTCGCTGGGTTATCAATGCAGATTTCTTCGCCCGATCGCAAATAGGCTTTGTAAATAACTGTTGGCGCCGTGGTAATTAAATCTAAATCAAATTCACGTTCCAGACGTTCTTGCACAATTTCCATGTGCAACAATCCCAAGAAGCCACAACGATAACCAAATCCTAAAGCCTGACTACTTTCAGGTTCAAAAACCAGCGAGGAATCATTAAGCGCTAATTTTTGCAAAGCGTCGCGCAGCGTTTCATAATCCGTACTCTCAATGGGAAAAATACCGGCAAAAACCATGGGCCGCACTTCTTTAAATCCAGCCAAAGGCTTTTCAGCAGGATTCTCGACATTGGTAATAGTGTCACCTACTTTAGCGTCGGTGACAACTTTAATATTGGCGACGACAAAACCCACTTCACCCACAGCAATCTTATCTAATTTAATCGGGTGCGGCGCAAACGCACCCACTTCTTGCACGACAAATTCTTTATTGTTGTGCATTAATTTAATTCTTTGTCCTGGTAAAATCTCACCTTCAACCACACGAACCAAAACAACCACGCCGCGATAGGTATCAAACCAACTGTCAAAGATAAGTGCTTGCAAAGGATGATGTGACTCTCCCGCTGGCGGCGGAATATGCTTCACTAAAGCTTCCAAGACCTCGTGTATTCCGATTCCAGTCTTCCCCGAAGCCAAAACCGCATACGACGCATCAATGCCAATTACTTCTTCAATTTCTTTTTTAACACGCTCAGGCTCTGCACTTGGCAAATCGATTTTGTTAATCACCGGCACAATCGCTAAATCATTTTCCAAAGCCAGATACACATTAGCTAAGGTCTGCGCTTCCACACCTTGAGAGGCGTCAACAACCAGTAAAGCCCCTTCGCAAGCAGCCAAAGAGCGACTCACTTCATAGCCAAAATCCACGTGTCCGGGGGTATCGATGAGATTGAGTAAATAAGTATTACCGTCGTCGCTTTTAAAAGAAAGGCGGACCGACTGGGATTTAATGGTAATCCCTCTTTCGCGTTCCAGCTCCATTTTATCGAGAAACTGCTCTTTCATTTCTCTGGCAGCAAGCGCGCCCGTCGTTTCTAAAATGCGATCAGCCAAGGTGCTTTTGCCATGGTCGATATGAGCAATGATTGAAAAATTACGGATAAAACGGTTTGCCATAGGGACTATGCATAGCGAGAATCGGCCGGGATGGCAACCAATAAAGCAGATTACTGGGCGACAGTGATGCCTTCGATATGGTTTTTCTGCAAATAATTTTCAGCATCTTCACGCGTTTTAAAACCATGGATGCGCAAGCGATAAACAGTCTTTTTACCGGCTATTTCAGCTTGCACTAAACGCGCATTGTGTCCTTTTTTTTGCATTTGCTGGCGCATACTTTCAGCTGCCTCTTTGCTGGGCAGCGAAGCGATTTGTATGGCAAAAGCAGAGCCAGTACTAGTGGGCAAGGCTTGCTGAATGGCCTCGTTAACAGACTCGGGCGTATCTGTTCCCAAGACATGGGCCAGTGCTTCAGCCATGCGTTTAGAAGAAGGTTGGTTATTATTGGTCAAGGTATTCGGTTTTAAAGCTGGAGGCTCTATTTCAGGCTCATTTGCTTGTTCTGCTGGTTCGGTTTTAGGACTTTGCAATAACTCTTTATAATAAGTGAGTTTCACTTGATTTTGAACCTGTGCGTATTTTTCTTCTTTTTGCGTCAGTTCACTTAAAGCATCTTGTTGGTATACCGCTTTTATATTGGCTGGCGCGCTTAAAGATCCCAGCAAAAAGCCAAAACCAAACACTAAACCCAATACCGCTGTTGCTGCGGCAAGTCTGCCAAAACGCCAATCCAGCATTTCCCAAAAAAAAATACGTATTTTTAAACCCAATTGCTTCTCCATTTTTATGCCTCGAGCAGCTCTTCCCCGCTGGGCTGCATGTGTTCAGGGGCCGATATATTTAAAAGCATTAAGGCATTATACAAAGTTTGTTTTAAGGCTGCCACTAAAGCAAGTCTACTTTGCGTTAAAGCTTTATCGTCTGAAATAATGCGCTCACTGTGGCGGTATTTGCTAAAATAAGAATGAAATTCACTGATTAATTCTTGAGCGAAATAAATAACCCGATGCGGTTCTAAATTTTTTGCCGCCAACATGACAACTTCTGGAAATAAATCCATTTTCATCAACATGCGTCGCTCTTCTGGCAGGCATAATTTTTGCAAATCTATTTCGTGTAGCTTCTCTGCGCCCATAAATGGCTGATTAGCCTCGAGGGCACGTTTGAGCAATGTCGCCATGCGCGCATGACCATATTGCACATAGAAAACCGGGTTATCGTTGCTTTGCTTCAAGGCCAAATCTAAATCAAAATCAAACTGAGTATGAGCACTACGCATAAGGAATATAAAACGAGCGACGTCCACACCAACTTCAGCAAGCAAATCTTCCAACAAATAAATATCACCAGCGCGCTTAGAGAAACGAACTTCCTTGCCTTCTTTTAGCAAATGTACAATTTGCACAGACAAAATATGCAACTTCGTATCGTCTAGGCCCAGGGCTTGCATGCCTGCTTTTATACGAGGCACATGACCTGCATGATCAGCGCCAAAAACATCAATCAGCAAATCAAATCCGCGCGCATATTTTTCTTGATGATACGCCAAATCAGCCAGCAAATAGACCGGTTCGCCGTCACTTTTCAACAAAATACGATCTTCTTCATCACCGTATTGCGCAGTTTTCAAGAAAGTGCCGCCTAATTGTTGATGAGAATATTGCGCAGACTTGCTGTCTTCGCGGCGGACTTTATCGAAGCTATTTTCGGCTTTAGTTGCTTCATAAAGCATGCCTTTGGCGCGATAATCTTCAATAATTTTGCTAACTTTTTTCTCATCGTGCAAGCTATGTTCAAAGTACCAGTTGTCAAAAGTAATCCCAGCCTGCCCTAACACTTCTCGAATATTTTTAAGATTTTCTGCAATACCTAAGGCGAGACACCGAGGAAGCCAAACTGATTCTGGCTGATGCATCCACTTATTGCCGTCTTCTTTTTGCAAGACCCTGGCAATATCGATAACGTACGCACCAGGGTAAGCGTTTGCTGCCAACTGAATTGCTTCACCATGCAGTTCCTGGTAGCGAGCATAGATGGTGCGCGCCAAGGTTTTAACCTGACTACCTACGTCGTTAACGTAAAATTCTCGGGTGACTTTATAACCTGCAGCACTAAGCAGGCGCGCCGCAGCATCGCCCATAAAAGCACACCTGGCATGGCCTACGTGCAAAGGTCCGGTGGGATTAGCTGAAACAAATTCTACTAAAACGCTTTGACCATTGGCAGGGTGCCGGCCAAACTGCGCTTGGGCCTTTAAAATAGCAGGTATTATTTCATGCAATGCCGCATCGGTCATGGTTAAATTAATAAATCCTGGTCCAGCAACTTCAGCTTTCCGAATGGCTCCGGTGGGATCTTGTAAATGCTGAACAATGTTTGTCGCCAATTGTTTTGGAGATTGTTTCGCCAATTTTGACAGCACCATGGCCACATTGCTGGAGTAGTCACCATGATCGGGATTTTTAGTAAGCTCGACGGAAAAAATCGCCGTCTGCGCCTCAACGGCCAACGTCAAGCCACCGGCCTCACATAAATACTGCAAGGTTTGACTAATAATATAACGAATCTGATCTGAAATCATGATAAGAACCCACAGGCTTTCTAGTGCATGAGGGCTTTATCCTAATGCAGTGAACCGATCAACTAACACAAATTAGTGATTTTGTTCAACCACGTTTAAATCATGTGTTAGAGATTTCAAATCCATTTCCAAATGCTGAACTTCTCTGCGCAGGCTGTCAATCTGACTCAGCTGCTCTTTAAAATTTTTCTCATTGCGCACGATATCTAGTCGAATTTCCTTGTTTTTGCCATGGCCTTTGCTTTTTTTCTGCTTGCTTGCGTGGTTTGAATTTTTTTCCGCATCAAGCAGCGCTTTCAACTTACGCTGCTGCGCTTCTATGGCCGCCATTTCCGACTTTTTAATGGCCAATTTCGCGCCTGCTTCATATTTTTTTTGGCGTAATTCATTAACAAATGTATCTTGACTCGGCTGTATCTCATTCATAGATTTAATCATAAACATTCCCCTAATATGTTTTAATCATACTATGAATCGCACAGTAAATACCAGTTTTTAGCTATTGATTTCTTCAAAACGTACCACTCGGTCTCGGCCTTTCCTTTTGGCGGCATATAAGGCTTCATCTGCGGCGTGGATTAATTCGATAGTCGGAGGCTGCTCTAAAATGGGTGGCATATGATCCGGATAAACAGCCACCCCAATAGACACCGATATTTTTTTTAGAGGCTGCATAGACGCGCCCGGTATATCGAGTTTGCGCACTGCCACACAAAGTTTTTCAGCAACCTCCATGGCCGCCTGCTCACTGGTTTGCGGCAAAATAACACAAAACTCTTCGCCGCCAAACCTCGCTACACTGTCGACCTTGCGCACAGATTTTTGTAAACAAGAAGCAATTTCTTTTAAGGCTACGTCTCCCATCAAATGACCCATTTGATCATTATAGTTTTTAAAATGATCCACATCGACGAGCAGCAAAGACAAAGGCGTAGAAAACCGTTGGGCACGAGCAACTTCATTTTCAATGACACGCTCCATGGCACGACGATTTAGCACGCCAGTCAAAGAATCTGAGGTGGCTAATTCCAAGGTCGCTTCGTACAAATCAGCATTAACAATTGAAGTCGCCAGCAAAGCACCAAGGGCATGCAGTAAAGTAACATCTTCCTCGTCAAAAGCGTTTAGTTTAGGATAGAAAAAATCCATTACGCCAACTACACGTCCTTGATAACTCATAGGAACCGACAGCATCGAACCGTGTTTTAAAAAATCCGGCAAATTGTCGAGGTTGTCGAATTTAGACCATAATTTTATGCGCGGTTCTTTGGCTAAATCACCTATCGCGATAGGCGTGGCTTTTTCAGCAACTAAACCAGTAATACCTTCGCCAAAGCGAAAAGAAAGTTCTTTAATAATGTCAATATTAGGCAGTCCTGAGGCGATCACTAAACGCAATTGATCTTGGTCAGGCTCTTTTAAAAATACTGCAAAATCAGGCCATCCCAGTTTGTCGCGTATCAAAACCACCAAACGACTTACCAAAGCTTCTTTATTTAAAATACCGCCCAAATGATGCGCCGCATCCATCAGTAATTCCTGTGCTTTCACCCTTCGTTTTAAACTTTTATTAGAAGCCTGTAATTCGTCTGCGACTTTTTCTAATTGGGCCTTGATCGACAACTGTTTTTGAGCACTTTTTAAATCTTGTTCTCGCTCAATCTCTTTTACTTGCAAATTGGTAATGGCGGCCAGGAGCTTATTGAAAGCGACCGTGACCGCACCCACTTCGTCCATTTTATCAACTTGGGCGCGCACTAAAAAGGAACCCTTTTCCGCATTACCCATCGCTCTCGCTAGTCGTGCTAAACGAGAACCAACAATGCTCCTGGTTATCCATGCCATAATCAACGCCAATAAAATAATCGCTAGAATAAATCCGCAAGCAAGCTCAACATAAAAACGTATATAATCAGCGTAGATGCTTGACAGATCCATAACCACCAACACCGCAGACACGTCGAGTTTGGGATCTGGTATCGCTTGAGTCACATAAAGAAAATTATCTACTTCACTCTTACGAGACGCCTTAGGGTACACATGATTGATTTGATGAAAGTCGGTGCTGTGTATGACTTTCCCATTTTCATCGATTAAACTAACAAAGGCGACGCTCGGCATATGGGCGACTTTCAAAATAAGCCGACTCACTTCGTCCACGTCTTCGTTACGTTCGACTGCTTGATAAAGAGAAGCGATCACCTTGGCCAAGGATTGCGCTTGGCGCACAGCCCCCGCTTTCACGGTCCGAATTTGCCAAGGAATTAGTATGGAAAAAGTTGCCAATAATAATATGAAACCGAGGACAGCAGTTCGAAAAGCTAAACGACGCGCGACTGTTATTTGGGGACGAAATTCAAACTCAGTGAGGGGTAGTGGTTCTGTCATTCACCATGATCCTGTGGAATATATATTTTATTTATACAATATACCCTTTCGCGCGCATGAGTAAAGAATTTCAAGTAATTACACGAGCAAGCGTGTGGACATCAATATTCCCACCACTTACCAAAATGCAAATACACTTGTTTTTTTTGTAAGATATTTTCCCCGCAAGCAACGACGCCACACCAGCGGCTCCTGCCCCCTCGGCAATGGTTTTTTGCTGCTCCAGTAAAAACAAAATTGCCCGGGCAATTTGATCGTCATCTACCGAAACCCAGTTTGTAACCATTTGCGCACAAATAGCATAGGTCAACTTACCGACCAAGCGCACGCGAATACCATCGGCAATGGTATCAGCAATGGGCAATTTGACCGGCCCCTTTGCGGCAATCGCCTCGGCCATCGATGGCATTACTGATGCCTCAACACCTATTACCTGCGGTGCGGACTTAAAAGACGCCGTCGCCACAGCTATTCCAGATATCAATCCTCCCCCGCCCACAGGCACAATGATGGTATCCACATTGGGCAGTTGTTTTTTAATTTCTAAGGCCACTGTCCCCTGCCCTGCAATCACAGCGGCGTCATCATAGGCATGCAAATAAAAAGCATCGGTCTTTTGAGCAAACAGCAAAGCTGCCTGATGGACGTCATCATAATTATCGCCAACCAGATGCACCTTGGCACCGTAATTTTCGGTTCGCGATATTTTGATCGCAGGCGAATTCAGCGGCATAAAAACCTGGGCAGGAATTTGCAATCTTGCGGCATGGTAGGCAACCGCTTGGCCATGATTTCCCGCAGATGCGGTCACTACGCCCTTGCTTTTTTCTTGGGCATCCAAAAGTAGCAACCGGTTTAAAGCACCTCGCTCTTTAAACGATCCAGTGCGCTGCATATTATCGAGCTTTAAAAAGACTGAGGCATTGGTGCTTTTGCTTAAATCCTCAGAAAAAATACAGGGCGTTTCAAAAATAAAATCATAAATTCGCTCATGTGCTTTTTCTATATCAATAATTGTTACCATAGATAACACCTCTTATGATAGGATTTACAAGTACAAACTGTTATAGGATTCGTCGTGATATCAAACATTGTGGGTTTCTTATCTATCGCTATCGTTGTTACTTTGTTCATGCTTTTTGGAGAAATACTGCAATGGATATTTTCTCCAAAAGAGAATCCCGCAATTCGCCTATCGCACGCTCTCGATAATCTTTTTTTTCAAGGAGGCCACCCTAAGCACTCCACACGGCATATTGAAAATATTATCCTGCTTCATTTTTTATGGATCATGCTGGGAAATATCATTTTATTTAGCGATGCCGTTTATCTCGTAGGTATTGGCGCGCTATTTTTAGGATTATGGTGGGCTTGGCGCCAAGGAATTTTAAAATGAAACTACCTGACTTTGTTTCCGATTATCGTCGCTATTTTTTCCCCTTTTTAGGTGCGCCCTGCTGCGAAAAAATGTCAGCCTGGCTAAATCCCGAGGCATTTTATCAATTTGCCCATATTTTGTTGGCACATAAAGCCGCGCAAACGGATTTGCTCATCATCGTGGGACGCATCTCACACAAGCAAGCACCTGTCTTGCAACATTTTTACGCCAATATGCTTTATCCTAATTCTGTTCTCCACTTGAAAGGCTGTACAACACATGTCGTCGATTACGCCACTCTGCGACATTTACAAAACGTCATTCCTATAGACACAACCATCGACAGTTGCCCCATGACTTTTGTAGAAATTAAAAATGCACTGAAAAATCTTAACAAATCCACTCAAGGAAAACCATGAGTACCAATAGGCATCTACAGATGTTAATTAAAAAACGCCTCAAAGGTGATTTTATCGTGGAAAGTCAGGAAAATAGCCTAGATGAAAAAATTTTAATTCGAAAAAATCATCTCATACAAGTGGCTAATTTTTTAAATAAGGATCCTGACGCCTCTTTAGATTTACTGCTTGATATCACTTGTCTGGATCATGGTGAGAATCAACTAGAAGTTTTCTATTTATTGCGCAGCTCTAAACTTGGATATCGTTTATCGATTAGCATTTTATTAGACGAATCTGAGCCAACGCTACCTAGCCTCTCTTCTTTATACGCGAGCGCTATCTGGCTAGAGCGAGAAATGTGGGATATGTTTGGTATCCTTGCAGAAGGGCATCCCCATCTTTCCCGCTTGATTATGTACGCAGGCTTTGCCGGACATCCCATGAGACGTTCATATCCCATCACCAAAGAACAAGCCTTAGTCCCTATTTACCAAAAAACATAAACATGGAACAAAACTATTTTTACAAAAGCCATCATGAATTAATTCTCTCGCCCAGCGAGGAGGAAACTCGCTCCTACAGGCAAACAGAATCAGCATATCTACATCGATTCAGGCGTCAGCTACCGACAGAATTGATGCAATCATTTGGGCCCACCCATATTTCTCTGCCCTTTCCGCTTCACTTATCAATTTGGCTGCAAGAAAAAAACATCACGACTGTCAAAGCAGAAATTGGATGGCTACATCAAGGAATGGAAAAAGCCTTTGAAACTATTCCTTGGAAGACAGGGCCTGCATTTGCCACGCGTATTAACCCCTTGGTTCCTGCTCCTATTGCCTTGACATTCATTTTGTCTTTAGAAAAAACACTGCAAATTGAAAGAAAAATTCTAAAGTTGGCACAAGACTACCGTGTTCTCATGCTCGAATGTGCCCGTATTTTTCATCATCTCAACGTCATTCACCAAACAGTTTCTTTAATTGCTCCTTATGCGCTTATACAATCATCAGCTCATGCTCTAAAGATGGCGCAGATTTTACAAACTCTCGTCAATCATGACCAAGACAACCTTCCTAGGTGGGAAGTTGGCGGGATATCTAAGCCTATTTATAAAATATGGATACAGCAGTTTCAAAAAGAGGCGAATGCGACGTCAAAGGCGATCCATATTCTAAAAAGAAGTGTTTTGGAGGAAGCACAAATTGAAAAAAGATTGACCGGTATCGGGGTCCTCAGCAAAGAAAGCGCTCTGTCTTTTGGTCTCACCGGGCCAACTCTGCGCGCATGTGGCGTTGCCGATGATTTACGACGTAGTCATCCTTATTTTAATTATTTTTCTTATGCGCCCGCTATTTGTACGCAAAAATACGGAGATGCTTGGTCGCGCTTTAACGTCCGTCTTAATGAAGTAGAAACATCTTTTGTGGTCGTCCAAAAAATCATCCACGAAATTTTAAAAGAGATGAAAGCTGCAGAATCACTGATCATCCCTTATGAATCTATATGGAACGATGAGCAGACAATAATACCTGGCATGCAAACCGCATCGATTGAATCACCAGAAGGAGAGCTAAGCGTGACCATCGTCTCTCATGGCAAAAATGTACCCTATCGCGTCCGATTGCGCACACCTTCATTTTTCCATACGGCGGCGATTTCTGCTTTTTTACAAAATGCAGACATTGACAATGTTGTGCTTATCATCCTCAGCCTGGGGATTACCGGTTTGGAGGTTGACCGCTAACGGTATCGACAGAAACATTTGCTATGACATTAAAATCTAAAGTATGTTGTTGCCCTTCTTTTAGACGACGCAAAGCTGCTCTGGCAATCATAACGGCATTATCAACACAGTGATTGACAGGTGGAAGATGGACTTGAATTTTTTCTAAATCTCCTCGCCTGACTGCTTCAGTACGTAAAAGAGAATTAGCCGAAACGCCACCACCTAAAACCAAGTGCTTTATTTCTTGCGCGTGACAAGCCATAAAAGCTTTATTCAATAACGCTGCAACGATGGCTTTTCTGAGACCTGCACAAAAATCAAATAATACTTTTCCTTTAATCTCGCCGTGCTCTTTTAGGAGGGTTTGTATCAAGAGCCGGGCTGAATTTTTAAGCCCTGAAAAAGAATAATCTAAAGTTGCCTTGGAGCGCATCGCGACAGGAAAAACATAGATATTATCATCGCCAAGTGCACTTAAGTCATCAATGGTTTTTCCTGCAGGATAATTAAAACCCAGCATGCGTCCAATTTTATCAAAGGCTTCGCCTGCAGCATCATCTCTGGTTTCGCCCAACGTTTTAAATTGATAGTTTTTATCGCACATATAAATAGCAGAGTGTCCTCCCGAAACAATCAAACTAATAAACGGTGGCGAAGGAAATGTTGCGTCCCCGCACGCCGCCATTAAATGTCCCTCGATATGGTGGATACCTATAATGGGCAGCGAAAGTCCTTGGGCAAAACCTTTGGCAAATTGAACGCCCACCAATAAAGATCCAATCAGTCCAGGTCCAAAAGTCACGGCTACAGCTTTGATGTCACGGGGCTGAAGGCCGGCTTGAAAAAATGCTTCCTGAACTGCCCTTGCTATCCGACTTACATGTTGGCGAGAAGAAATTTCGGGAACAACGCCGCCATAGGGCGCATGTATTTCATTTTGCGAATAAACAATATCCGCAGCAATATGGCCATCTTCTTTTAAAATCGCGACAGCTGAATCGTCGCAACTTGTATCAATCGCCAGTATGTACGGAAATCTCACAGTCATATCCAACTTGAAAATAGTATGCGTTTTAATTGTCCAAAGTATTGCCTCACAGAGAATAATTTGGCAATGCTCTTATATTTGAATTAAAAGGTTTAAAAATCGATGAAAACGTCACTCACCTTGCTGTTGATATTAATTATGACGGCCAATTGCATGTCTAAAGAAGGATGCAGCGCAGCCTCCAGTGCCAAAAAAGAAATCAAATATAGCCGCCTTCCTGCTGTTTCTATGGCAGGGTTATCAACGCCCCAAAAAGAAGCTTTTTTAAAATTTGCCAACGAAGAAATTTGCCCATGCGAGTGCCCAAAATCCCTGGCAGGATGCTTGCAAACCCCAGAGCAATGCCAACCTGCAGTTGTGTTAAGCCAATGGGCAATCGAAAATATCCGCCAAGGTGTTCCTTTTGAGATCATGGCCGAACCGCTCACAAAAGAGATTGGTTTAGGATTCAGTGCCAGACCGCAAATAATTGATTTAGCGGATTACCATGGCAAAGGTGCAGCAAAACCCCTTATCACTCTAGTTGAATTCGCTGACTTCGAATGTGCGCACTGCAAAACCACCGCGGCCGCCTTAAATGCGCTCCTTAAAAAATATCCAGGAGAAATGCGACTCGTCTACAAACACTACCCACTACCCGTTCACCCTATGTCCTTTGCTGCAGCCATTGCCTCAGAAGCAGCAGGCGAACAGGGTAAATTCTGGGAAATGCACGAAGCATTATTTAACAGCAAACAGTCTTTAAGCGAAAAGCACATTTTAAACATCGCCAAAGAAATAGGTCTTCAAGGTAAAAAGCTCACAAAATTTCAGTCTGACTTGAGCAACCCTAAGATAATTGAAAAAATCGAGAACAGCACTAAAGAAGCCCAGATGCTGGGTCTTGAGGGTACGCCTACCATATTCTTTAATGGTCGAGCATACTTCCTATCTTTAGATACAAGCGGCCTCGAATTGCGCATGCAAATGGAAAAATTGCGCTCACAAGCAACCTGTAAATAAATTAGTAAAGTTCTGATAATTAAGGTTATCAGAAGATTTCGTACTTATTTTATTAATACTACGGCCTAGTATTGATACTATGATTGACTAAAAATTATTATTCTGTCAACACTGCTTATATTTTTCATGATAAAACTTGAGGATAGAGCGGAGAGAGATGATGGATTACCCAGGGACTCGAAGAGAAAATGAAGTTTGGAAGGCCTGCGATGATTTATGGGCGCTTCATGCCTTGCCTAATAAGATCACTGGGGATGCCATTCGCGATCAGCTAATAGTTTTGGGTTATAAAAAAGGCAGTCCCAATGAAATGTATAAATTTCGCCGCTCCTGGAAAATGAGCAGAGGAATTTCTGATGTGGAGACGGGGGGTGAACCCGCGGACTCTCCCAGTGACCCCATTAGTCGTGCCGTTGCTTTGGTTTATGAGCAAATTCAAAGTGAAAGCCAGGATCACTTAGAAAAAATGCACCAGGATTTTGCGGACAAGCTTCAAAAATCCCACCAAGAATACAGTGTGTTAAAAGAAGCCCATGAAAAACTGCAGGCGCACCATCAAACTCTAGACAGCCAATTCGCAGCCATGCGGCAGCAGCATGGCGAATTGCGCATGCAGCTTAGTGAAGAAAAAAATACGCACGCGCTGACCATGCAACGTTACCAAACCAGCGAAAAATTATTTTACCAATATAAAACCGATTTTAGTCTGCTGCAAGCTGAGCTTAAAACCGTGCAGGAAAAAGAAATCGATTTTTGGAAAGACAAAGCACAGAAAACGCTTAACGAAAAAGAGCAGAGTGTTTTGCAATTGCAAATAACTTATAAAGAACAGTGGCAAGCATTTAGCGATGAAAGCAATCAATTTCGTGTGACCTTAAGACATCTTCATGAAAAAAATGAGCTGGTGCTTAAAAAATACGCCATACAGCAAGAAAAAGTTGAGCTGCATAGGCAAGAATTAATTATGGCACAAAAAAAAGCATGCAAACAAGAGCAGGAATCTGAGCAAGTCGTAAAGCTTTGCCGGGCGTTGGAAATTAAGCATGCCGCGGTGCGTGGCGAATTAGCTGTCGCGAATAAGCGTAGTATTGAATACAAAGGATTTTGGCAAAAACTGCAACGTGAGTTGATCTATCGCCAAAAAAATCAGGAAAAAGCGGATGCCACCACTACAGGAAATACAGAAATTAGCGCCTCTTAATTTATTGCAGGATTCTTTAAAGCATCTCAATGGCGAAACTGGAGCCAATCGCTGCCACACGCGGACTTGTCAAATTGCGGCAAGCAATGATTGGGAAGCGATTTGCTGTTGGTTGTCTGAATATATAGCAAAGTCTTCGACCTATCGCGCTTACCAAAAAGAATCTGAGCGTTTGCTGTTATGGTGTCTAATTGAAAAGAAAAAAGCCTTGTCATCGTTAACCAGGCAGGATTTTGAAGAATATATTCACTTTTTGTCTGATCCCCTGCCCGCGCATGTTTGGTGTGGTCCCAAAGGAAGCAGAGCAAGCAAGCGACATGTCTCTTCGTGGCGACCTTTTGTTGGTCCTTTAAGCCCTACAGCGCAAATGACGGCGCTTACGATTTTGGATTCCTTGTTTCAATATTTGCTAGCAGCATCTTATTTAGAGTTTAATCCGTTAAGCTTAATGCGCCGCAAAGCAAGCCGGCATCAACGTCAACAAGCACAAGCTATTAAACTTCATGAGCGAATTTTAGAAGATGAAGATTGGCAGCTTTTATTAAATACCTTGCAAGACTTAACCGAAACCAATGCGCGTGAACGAGATGAAAAAGCACGCTTGCGTTTTTTAGTAGCAATTTTATTTTTGCTGGGACTTCGTATTCATGAATTGGAAACCCATGGCTGGAATGCCTTTAAGCAAATTCACGGGGACTGGTGGTTTTTCGTGGTAGGCAAAGGTGATAAGCCAGGAAAGATTCCCGTTAATCCGGCGCTGCTCGATGAAGTAATACGTTTTCGCCTGCATCTAAACTTGCCGCCGTTGCCTGCTTGCGATGAAACAATTCCGTTGATTCCCTCTTGGCATCATCAACATGCTTTAGGCGCCAGACAAATGGGGTATTTGCTTAAACAGCTTGCTGTGAAAGCCGCGATGAGCATTGCAGATAATCCCAGCAGAGCGAATAAACTAAAGTGTTTCTCCCCTCATTGGCTCAGGCATTTATCGGCTTCTATGCAAGACAGAGTCGGTATTCGTTTTGGACACATCAAGGCCAATCATCGTCACGAAAGTGATGAAACAACGCGTCGTTATGTACACGCTATCGATAAAGAACGTCACGATGACATGAAAAAACTGCAGTTTTTTTAAAATAATATAGGAACAAATTATCAGAAGCTATCGTTTCTTGAAGGTCCAATTAAAGGAGTTCAAGATGCGTTTTTGTTTTTTAGCTTTTATTATTTTTGCTACTCAATCAATAAGTACAGCATTGAGCACCGTTAAACTAGAAGAGCCTGGTTGGAATCCTTTCGTTAAAAAAAGACTCATTGAAATTATCGAGGCCAAAAAAGGTCAGAAACTTCCGGTGGTATTTGATTTTGACAACACGCTGGTTTGTCGTGATATCGGCGAAGCCACCTTTGCGGTCATGATACGCGATGGTCTTTTGACTGCAGAAAATCTGCCCCAAGGAACGACGCCAATTTCTGTTGCCAGTGGTGATTTAATGGCAGTCTATCAAACTTATCTGGAAAGCAGCAACCATCATGTTTTGGATAAAGCGCCGTATTTAAATGCCTATGCTTGGCTTGTGCAAATTATGGCAGGTCTCACCCCTCAACAAATTGTTGAAAAAACCTCGCTAGCCTACCAGAATGGCAAAGCCGAACACGATATGAGGCATCCTGAATCATGGACGCATATCGAAAAGACACCGGTTCCGTATTTTTATCCAGAAATGGTGGAGTTGCTCGGGGAGCTATTAAAGGCGGATTATGATGTTTGGATTATATCGGCGAGTAATGTTTGGAGTGTGAGATGGATAGTCACTCAAGTGTTAAATAAAAAATTACAAGAACGGGGCGTTAGCAACGGCATTAAACCGCAACAAATAATTGGCATCTCCGCGCTTTTACATGGACCAAAAGAGCTTCTTTATAAAGATCCGTTTTTAGCAATTGAAAATACGCAGTATGCCAATTTAAGTGCAGCTGTATTATCATAATATAAGTTGTCGACGCAAATTGTGCCTCCCATGTCTGCTTATTATGGGAAATCAGCCAATATTTTACAGTGGATCAAAAAAATGCCTTATCTGATTGCCGGCGATAGTCCCAATGATCATGGCATGCTGGTGATGGCTGATCATAAACTCTGGATTACCCGATTAGAAAAACCTGTTTACCAAAAAGCCACAGTTGAGCTTGCGCTGTTAAATAACCCCAAGAGTTGGTTATTTCAGCCTACCTTAATTTCACATTCCTCTGGATTTGTTGCGGATAGCAAAGATTTAGCGAAACGAAAAAATGTGGCAACCGACAAAATTGTAGAATCTGTGCAATTATTAAAAACTTCTTTAAAAAAATGGTAACAGTGCCTCATGATTTTTATACTATTAATTAGCGGATGTTTGATTGGCACGCTTTCAGGTTTTCTCGGCGTTGGTGGCGGCCTCATTATTGTGCCTTTCTTGGTTTTTCTGGGTAGCGCCCCCTTGAACGCCGTGGGAACCAGTGCTTTAGCCGTTTTAATTATTGCCATGTCCGCCAGCTTTCATAATTGGCGCCAGGGGCACTTAGATCACAAAAAACTAACCTACATGTCTTTACCGTGCATCATCTCGACACAGATTGGGGTTTTTTCAGCATCGAAGCTTCCTGCCTTTTGGCTGCTTTTTTTCTTTGGCATTTTTTTATTGGTTTGTATCGCTTTGTTCAAATTACGCAGCAAAAGTGTGCATTTAGAACCAGCACCAATTGCGAAGCAACAGATCTATTCTTTAGTATGGGTCGGTGGACTTGGCGGTTTTTTATCAGGGATATTTGGAGTTGGTGGCGGCGCGGTAATGGTTCCCTTGCAGGTTTTGATTTTAAAATACCCCTTAAAAACTGCCGTGCGTACCAGTCTTGGGGTAGTGATGATCTCTGCTTTTTTTTCAAGCCTAGGGCACTACGTCGCTGGCAACATTAATTTGCAGCAGTCAATTTTATTGGGCGTAGGCGGTCTTATTGGTGCACAAATGGGGGCACGCCTGCTGCCCCATTTAAAAGATCAAACCATCACCAAGTATTTTGTGCTGCTTTTATTAACGCTGGCCATCTATGTGTTTTGGAAAGCTTACTTTTCCGTTTGACCAATCTTGCTGTGTTTGTAGCCATAGACAGCATAAATAACGAAACCCGCAATCATCCATATTAAAAATCTGAACCAGGTCGTCGCTGGCAGACTAAACATCAAAGCCAGACAAAAAATAATTCCTAAAACCGGAATCACGGGATGCCATGATAACTTAAAGGGTCTGGGCATATCTGGTTTGGTGATGCGAAGAGCGATAACTCCGGCACAGACCAATACGAAGGCAGCCAAAGTACCAATGTTGACTAGTTCTGCGAGCTCATTAATAGGCGTCAATCCTGCGGTAATCGCCATGATAACACCGCTGCCTAAAATAATGGACACGGGAGTTTGCGTCTTGGGATTGATCTTGGCAAAACGGGCTGGCAATAAACCATCTCGTGAAATGGCCAAAAAAATACGTGAAAAACCAAAATAAAGCACCAGCATCACTGTAGTGAGCCCAGCAATGGCACCGGCAGAAATAAGACCTGCAGCAAGAGGCTGCTGTAGCAGTAACAAAGCACTAGCAACGGGTGATGAGACGTTAAGGCTGGTATAAGGAACCACCAATGTTAAGAGCGCCGAAACCACGATGTAAATTATTGTACAGAACAACAAAGATGCAATGATACCGATGGGCAAATTGCGTTGCGGATTAATAGTTTCTTCGGCCGCAGTCGAGACGGCGTCAAATCCAATGTATGCAAAAAATACCAGTGCTGCACCGCGCATCATTCCGTCCCAGCCAAAAGGCATAAAGACCTTCCAATTTTGGGTGTCAACGTGAAAAACCGCAACTCCTATGAAAACAGCAATGGCGAGTAACTTAATAAATACAATCCCAGTATTGAAACGAGAACTTTCTCTGGTGCCCAAACAGAGCAATCCTGCTAAAAGAAGAATAATTAACATCGCTGGTAAATCAATAATACCGCCTTCAAAAGGACTGTTGACCAGAGCCGTCGGCAAAGTTATGCCCATGGAAGCAAAGGCACTCTCGACGTAGCCTGACCAGCCGACTGCAACGGTTGAGATGCCAAGTCCGTATTCTAGTAAAAGATCCCAGCCAATAATCCAAGCTATGAGCTCTCCAAGACCTGCATAAGCGTATCCATAAGCACTACCGCATCCGCCGATGCTGGCAGAGAGTTCTGCATAAGAAAGAGCGACAAATACGCAGGCAAGCCCTGCCATGACATAAGAAAGAATAATGGCAGGCCCGGCACTAGTTGCTGCTACCACGCCAGTTAACACGAAGATGCCAGCACCAATAATAGCGCCAATACCTAGAAAGGTAACGTCCCAGGCAGTTAGACAACGTTTCAGTTGGCCAGAGTTCATCTCAATGCTTTCGACGCTTTTGGTTCTAAACAGATTCATGTAATCGCTCATCATGTGTTAGAGGTTAATGATTTACAATTTAAAAAAGCTTTAATCCTGATATGCACAACTAGGCGATGTTGGATTTTTATTAGTGCGTTAATAATGTTGTTTGTGCAAAAAAAATAACATGGCTGGCAATGAGGGGAAATTGTGGAAAAAATAAAAGAATCACGAAAGCATTTTATGACGCACTTCTGGCAAGGTGTAGGCATGGGCATTGCCGAGGCTATTCCTGGTGTAAACGGGGCGACCATCGCTCTTTTACTGGGTATTTATACCCGCATTATGGATGCACTAAAAAGTATAACGCTGCTTAATTTATGGGGGCTGCTTAAAAGCCGTCAATTTTGTTTGTATGCCAATAAAATGCAATTGTCATTTTTGACGCCGCTGGCATTGGGATCTGTAATTGCTATTTGGGCAATATCTGGGGTAATCCCTATGATTAGCGGGAATTATCCGGGGCCATTTAATGCCTTTATTTTTGGTCTCGTGTTGGTTTCTGTCTATATTCCCTTGAGTCAGATTAATGCTATTCACTTAAAACAAGTCATGATTATCATTGCTAGTGCAGCTATTACTTTTGTGTTGGTTGCTTTGCCAACGTCGACCGGCAGCCATGATTGGCTCTTTATTTATGGTGTCATGGGCGCATGTGCTTTGCTCTTGCCGGGTTTGTCAGGCAGTTATTTACTCAAAGTGTTTGGCCAATATGAGTATTTGCTAGTTAATTTACACAAGGCGTTTTTGCTTGAGATGTCATCTCTTATGGTCGTTGCCATATTTGTACTGGGAATGGCCACGGGAATCATGCTGTTTTCCAAATTATTATCTTGGCTGTTGCATCATCATCAATCTACTGTCATGGCCATTTTAGCCGGCTTAATGATCGGTGCACTGCGCACACTGTGGCCATCGCAAATCAGCAACAGTGTGTCTGAGGGATTTGCTTTGACAGGATTAATGATCTTAGGTGGGCTACTCATGACATTCTTAATCAGACAAGAACATAGAAGAGAGATTTCTCGTGATTGATTTGAAGCATCGAAAAATTATCGGCATCAGTGTGCTCGGCACCATGCTCGAGTTTTATGATTTTACTCTCTATGCAATTTTCATCAGCACTTTTAGCCAGTATTTTTTTCCTGAAACCAGCCAAATCGCTTCCTTGCTAGCAGCTTTTGGAGCTTTCGCAGCTGGATTTATTATGCGTCCCGTGGGCGGCATATTGTTTGGTTATCTTGGTGATAAGCATGGACGGCGAAATGCGCTTTCCCTCTCCATTTTACTCATGGGCATTCCCTGCCTAATTATGGGACTTCTTCCAAGTTATGCATCCGCTGGTATTATCTCCCCTATCCTATTATTTTTGTGTCGGATGATTCAGGGCTTAAGCTCAGGAGGAGAATTTACTGGAGCTGCTATTTTTGCGCTCGAACATGTTGAGAAAAAATCTCCTGGTTTAGCCGGATCACTTGTTTCTGTATCTGGAGGCGTTGGGGCCTTATGCGCCATTGGAGCAAGCTATCTCGTGACATTCTCTGGCCAAACCGAGGCGTGGAGAATTCCATTTATTATCGGTGGTTTAATCAGTCTGGTTGGTGTTTGGCTAAGACGTCGTTTAGAGGAAACACCGGTATTTTCTGCGCTGCAAAAAAACCTGCTGCCCAAAAATGCAAAAGCGTATTTCAAAACACTTAGCCGTCATAAACTTAGTCTCTTAATAACAGTTTTAATAGGCGCTCTCGACGGAACGCTTCTTTACATGTTGATCGCTTTTTTAAAAATCTACATGGAAGTATTTTTAGGAGTTGCGACAAGCAAAGCCTCTTTGATGGCAACTTTGGGATTGATTTTTTATTTGGTTGCTACCCCTTTGCTGGGCATGCTCTATGATCGTCTGGGAGAAAACCATAGCTTCATTCCGACGATGTCAGGCCTTTTTATCCTGGGAAGTTTTGTTAGTTTTGCATTACTTCAATTCGGTTTTCTCATCCTCGGAACCTTCGTCTTTGCTTTAATGTGCGGAGGAATATCTGCCAGTGAGCACCCCTACATGCAAAAACTTTTTCCTCCCGCGATACGCTATCTTGGGGTCAGTCTGGGATTCAATTTAGGCACTGCAGTGCTTGGAGGAACGGCGCCAATGCTGCTTATTTATTTTATTAATTGGAGTCAAAGCTTGTGGATTCCAAGTTTTTACATTAGCGTTATTTCCCTGATGTTGCTTGGAACAACTCGCTTGTTAAAACGGTTATAACCTCGCCAATAAATTATTAAGGACCCATTATGAAAGTATCTATTGTCTCCCTTGGAGATCTAAAAAATAAAAAGATCGATATCTTTGCTTATGGCATTTTTGATTCTGGCGAGAAAAAATGTCCTGAATTGTCTTCGCTTTTTTCTGCCTTAAAATTAACTACCGCGACGTTGCAAAAACAGATCATCGCCACTGCGCAAAAAGAAGGGTTTTGCGGAAAATCAGGACAGCAATTTGTTGTCAGCACCTTGTCTGAAGCAGGCGCTAGTTACATTGCCTTGATTGGTTTGGGGCTTCAAGATAAAATAACCGTTGATGGCTATCGCGTCGCTGGCGGCCAGGCTTTTCGACTTGCTAACGATAAACGTGCGGTTAGCTTTAATCTTTTATTATCAGTGCCAGCCTCGAAAATTGCTCCTGAAGCAGCTTTATCTGCAGCAACGGAAGGCGTGTATTTGTCCCGTTATCGTTTTGATAAATACTTTACGGAAAACAAGCCTGAAATATTTGTCAAAGATGTTTTTCTCACTTGCACAGATAAAAATTACAAAATCGATCAAGAATTAGTCCGCCAAGCAAAAGCCATAAGCGAGGGTGTTTGCTTCGCCCGTGATCTCATCAATGAGGGTCCTTGGGTTGTGAACCCGCCTGCCCTGGCTAAACTTGCCTTAAAAGAAGGAAAAGCTTTGGGTCTTGAAGTAGAAGTTCTTGAAGAGAAAGAGCTCGAAAAAGAAAACATGCGTCTGATTTTAGCAGTGGGTAAAGCGTCGGCCAAAGTTGCCCCTCCCTGTTTGATTGTACTGAAATATCATCCGGATAAAAAAGCCAAAAAACATATTGCGCTGGTGGGCAAAGGCGTCACTTTTGATTCAGGCGGTTTAGATATCAAACCCGCCGATGGTATGCTGGATATGAAAGTTGACATGTCTGGCGCCGCTGCTGTTTTTGCTACCATGCTCACGGTCGCTAAATTAAAGCCCAATGTTTCAGTCACTGGTTATCTTTCCTGTGTTGAAAATGGAATAGGGCCACATGCTTATCACCCCGGAGATGTGATCAAGTCTCGTCGCGGATTAACTGTCGAAATTAATAATACCGACGCTGAGGGACGACTGGTTTTGGCAGATGCGCTTGATTATGCCCAAAGCAAAGAAGAACCTGACTACCTGATTGACTTGGCGACGTTGACCGGCGCTTGCATGATCGCTTTAGGGCCTCAAACTGCCGGGATATTTTCGACGCAAGATGAACTCGCAGAGACTTTAATATCGCTTGGAAAAACAGCAGGTGAGGACTATTGGCGCTTGCCGCTCAATGAAGATTTGCGCGACCAACTTAAAAGCACTGTTGCGGATATGAAGAATACTGGCACCCGTTATGGAGGCGCTATTACTGCTGCGCTCTTTTTGAAGAAGTTTGTCAATGATGGCATTGCCTGGGCGCATCTTGATATTGCTGGTCCAGCCACGCAAGATAAAGATCATGCTTATACGAGTAAGGGAGGAGCTGGCTTTGGGGTTAGAACCTTAGTAGCGTTTATTCAGCAATGCTGACTTTAAAAAAGCAGGCTATTGACAAAAAGCGTAAGAATGGTGAATACTTGGTGACAGTTTGTTTCATCCCTTTGGCTCCATATCATTGGAAGTCCGTGTCATCATCCTACCTAATCATTCACAAAAAGTTTTTTATCCTTTAAAAGGGAAGTTGTTTAAATGAGCGAAGAAAAGGTCGACAATCGCAGCCATGCCCCCTCTTCACGAGAAAATTTGAAGAGAAGAGGTCGAGGAAATTACCCGCCCCGACCTGAACGTGAACGAGCACCTGTCTCAGGTCCTGCACCAGTTCCGGTTGAAATAAATCCTGATGTGCCTTCTATGGATTTGTCAGAATTAAAACATGCTAAAATCGAAGACTTACAAGTAAGAGCTCAGAAGACAAATGTCGACGCTGATGCACTTTTGCGTAAGCAAGATATGGTTTTTGCCTTATTGAAATGGCAGGCCAGCAATCGTGGCGCTATTTTTGGTGAAGGCGTATTGGAAACCTTTCCTGAAGGTTATGGCTTTTTACGTGAGCCGACCTACAATTACGAACCTTCAGCAGATGATATTTACGTCGCTCCATCACAGATTCGTGCTTACAGCTTAAGAACCGGCGATACTGTTCGTGGTCAGATTAGACCGCCTGGTGAAAAAGAGCGTTATTATGCATTGCTCAAGCTCGACACCATCAACGGCATTACTCCGGCAGAGCATCGCAATAAAGTTTCTTTTGATAACTTAACGCCCCTATTCCCAAATGAGCGTTTCAAGCTGGAAAGAAGCCATGAAAATAATTCAACACGAATTATCGATTTGCTCTGCCCAATTGGTAAGGGTCAACGAGCGCTTATCGTATCGCCGCCACGGGCTGGTAAAACAGTTCTCATGCAAGACATCGCCAATTCGATTACCACCAATCACCCTGAAGTGGTTTTGATTGTGCTTTTAATCGATGAGCGTCCTGAAGAAGTAACCGACAATCAGCGTCACATTAAAGGTGAAGTGATTGCCTCTACTTTTGATGAGCCTCCACAGCGTCATGTGCAGGTTGCTGAGATGGTTATTGAAAGAGCAAAACGACTCGTCGAAATGAAAAAAGACGTGGTTATTTTGCTTGATTCTATCACGCGATTGGCGCGCGCTTATAACACAGTTGTTCCTCCCAGCGGCAAAATTTTGTCTGGTGGCGTGGATTCAAATGCCTTGCATAAACCAAAACGTTTCTTTGGTGCCGCACGTAATGTGGAAGAAGGTGGCTCCCTCACGATTATCAGTACCGCACTCGTCGATACTGGCAGTCGTATGGATGAAGTCATTTTCGAAGAGTTCAAAGGCACAGGTAATGCCGAAATTGTGTTGGATCGTAAGCTCATGGAAAAGCGAATTTTCCCTTGTCTCGATATCAATAAGTCAGGAACGCGTAAAGAAGAACTCTTGCTCGATAAGGAAGTCCTTAATCGCGTGTGGATTTTACGTCAGCTTTTGCATCCGCTTAACGTCATCGATTCCATGGAATTCTTGCTTAGCCGCATGAAAGGCACTAAAACCAATCACGATTTTATAGCCTCGATGAGCGGGTAGCGTAGTTTTGGCGAAGTTTTGTTCAGATTCCAGAAAGCGTTAATCGTCTGCGCTATACCATAAAATGAGGGGTTATTTATGGTTAAGAAATGCAGCCCGGCGCCTGAATAACTCAAGTGATCTCGTGAAAATTTGTGTTCCCCAACCTATGTGTGTTAATATATTAATATATATGACCGAAAAAAGTGGGAGCATTTGTGGTTAAGAGAATAATGGTAATGCTGCTGCTGATTTTTAATATGTTTTATAGGTGCGTGTTCCGGAGCTGATGATGTTGCGGAATTAGAATCGCCGTCACGATTATCTAACTATCGTAACTGCGGTAGCGGCATATGGCTAGGTGCGCAGGGGCGCTGCAGTTAGGTCCCATTTTTCTAAGGGGGACTAAATCCCTACTGCTTACTTCGTGCGCGTTCCACAGAGTGAACGCCCTTAATCGATTCCAGCATTTTTATGATTTTTTTCAGCTGATCTAAATCAGCAACGCTACATTTGAAAGTATTGATGGCCTGACCGTCGCCAAATGTTCTACAATTAGCCTCGGAAATATTAACATTCATTTTGGTGAAGACCGCGGAAATATCTGCAAGCATACCGCCTCTGTCATCGGTGACTACGCGAATAGAAATAGGACGCAGCAAGGTCGAACTGGCATCCCAACTCACATTGATACGACGCTCAGAGTCAAGTTCCATAATTTTAGAGCAGTTACGACGATGAACGGTGAGACCGCGACCGCGCGTAATAAATCCGATAACCGGATCGCCTTTTACCGGAGCGCAGCACTTGGCGTAGTGCACCAAGACGTCGTCGATGCCTTCCAGTTTAATTCCTGTGTGGGTGCGACGGGCAACTTGATCAAACAGTTGACTTATGCGGCTTTTCTTCACCTCAGCTGGTGGTGCTTTACGTGCTTCATCGGGCAAGATGCCTTCGATAACGGCTTTTGTGTCTAACTTGCCGTAGCCAATGGCAATGAGTGTTTCATCGAGGGTGCGATATTTATGCTGCTTAAAAAATGCTTCTATTTCAGGACTTTTACTCCATTTTTGCTGTGTAGTTCCATAGCGTCGAAATTCCTTTTCCAATAATTGGCGACCGATTTCTAAACTTTTTTCTCGTTCAACTTGACGTAAAATCGCTCTGATTTTGGTTCGAGCGCGTGAGGTCTTGACGAAAGCTAACCACGCTTTTTTAGGCTGCTGATTTTTTTGCGTTACAATTTCGCAGGTATCGCCGTTCTCCAATAAATGTCGCAGCGTGACCATGCAATTGTTCACTTTGGCACTAATGCAATGCGTTCCCACGTTGGAATGAATGGCAAAAGCAAAATCGATGGGCGTGGCTCCACGAGGAAGTTCGATGACGTCGCCTCTAGGTGTAAAGACGTAGACTTCTTCGGTAAATAGGTCGACTTTTACGGAATCTAAAAATTCGTTAGGATCTTTTAGATCGCGCTGCCAATCCATCAACTGGCGTAACCACAAAAAGCCTTTGTCCGCGACGTCGCCGACTAAAATTGGAGAGCCACCCCCTTTCTTGTATTTCCAGTGCGCCGCAATCCCTTTTTCGGCAACTTCATGCATGTCCCAGGTCCGAATTTGAATTTCAACCCGCTCGCCTCTGGGGCCAATCAGCGTGGTATGCAGACTGCGATAACCGTTAGGCTTAGGCATCGCGAGGTAGTCTTTAAAACGCCCAGGAATGGGCCGCCACATAGCGTGAATATGCCCCAGGGCTTCATAGCATTGCCCAATCGAACCTACCAATACGCGAAAAGCAATTAAGTCATGGATGTCTTCAAAAGATAAATTTTTATCGATCATCTTGCGGTAAATTGACCACAAATGTTTAGGACGTCCCGAAACTTCGAAATCTGTCATGCCCGAATTAGATAGCGCGTTTTGAATTTCAGAGGAAACCTCGTCGATAAATTTACTTCGATCGCGTTTGGTTTTTCCAATTTTTTCGCGCAACTCTTTAAAATCAAGCGGCTTTAAATACTTAAAACTTAAATCTTCTAGTTCAAGTTTCAGCCATCCAATACCAAGTCTATTGGCCAAGGGTGCATAGATCTCCATGGTTTCCAGAGCAATGGCTTCTTGTTTTTCTGGCGTCATGTGTTGCAAGGTGCGCATATTATGCAAACGATCTGCCAATTTCACTAAAAGGACGCGGATATCCCGAGACATGGCCACAAGCATTTTGCGAAAATTTTCAGCCAGCTTCTCTTCGCTGCTTTGAAATTTAATTTGCGACAATTTGGTGACACCTTCTACCAGATAAGCAATGTCGTTGCCAAAAAGTTGTTTGATTTCTTCTGCACTGGCGAGGGTGTCTTCAATGGTGTCGTGGAGCAAGCCCGTGCAAATGCTTGCTTCATCCAACTTTAGCTCTGCTAAAATTTTAGCAACCTCCAAAGGGTGGCTTAAATAAGGCTCACCGCTTTGACGCACTTGGCCGGCATGCACTTTTGCCGAATAGACATAGGCTTTATGGATCAGGTCCAAGTCGGCCTGGGGATGATAACTTCTTACAATTTCAATAATATCGTTTAGTCGCAACATTGATTTATTTCACACCGCTCGTTAAAAACGCTCGTCTTCTTTTATTGTTACACTTTTATAACCTATCAATCAAAATGATTACTCGCCAAAAATGAAGATTTCCATCTAGAATAAAAACTTTTGCTAACAAAGGCGCCCATGAGCTCAATTCTTTCACCAAAACCAGCAGCGACTCTTCTGGTCTGGTCTGAACAAGCCCCTCCTCAAGTGTTAATGCTCAAAAGACAAAGTCAAAGTGGTTTTTTTGCAAATGCCCATGTCTTTCCTGGCGGAGCTGTCGACATCGCTGATACCGAGTGGAGCCATCAGCAAGAGCATGGCTTTTTGCGTACCATCAGCGAGAGCTTGGGCGATAAGCATCCTTCTCAGGAAGCCCTCGCCTTCTTCTTGGCGGCTATACGGGAGACGGCTGAAGAAGCTGGGTTATTATATGCGATTGATGCTTTGGGGAATTTCCCAAGTCTCGAGATAGTCAGCAGTGTTTTAGATGCCATTGATGCTGGCGACTCTTTTTATAAAACACTGCTACATCACCAATTAACTCCCCATGTTCAGGCGCTAGTGCCCATCTCTTGGTGGATTACACCTGAAATTGAAAAACGGCGTTACGATACCCGATTTTTTTTAAGCAGAAAGCCGGTCGGGCAAACACCCAGAATCAATTACAGTGAATCCAGTTTAGGGGATTTTATAATACCTAATCAGGCACTTAACAGCTATTTTTCCGGCGATCTGATTTTAGCACCACCGACGTTGGCCATGTTGGAATTGCTGGATCAAATGGCTTCTTTTGAGAGGTTCCCAGAGGTGTTTGTGCAGCCTAACCAGCCTATCTGTCCACAGGTAGGTTTCGACGAGAAGGGGAAACTTTTGTTAGCTCTCCCCGGCGATAAACTCTATTCCCAAAAAAGTGAGCCGGTATTGTTGAAACGCACTCGCTTTGAGACTAATAACCACGGTCGCTTTGTTTAAAAGTGCATTTGCCCCTTTGACAAGTATTGGCAAATAGTTTTAAGTGAGCGGTCTTTAAGGCACTTATTTGGAGAAATCACCTAACATGGCTAATCACAAGTCTGCAAAAAAACGTCATCTGCAATCTGAAAAGCAACGCGTGCGAAATCGCGCCATCAAAAGCATACTCGCTGGTAAAATTAAAAAAGCCCGTGCTGCTATCAGTAATAAGACTGCAACTCCAAACAGCGAAGAGATTCGTTCCGCTCAAACAGAATTAGCAATTGCTGCTCGTAAAGGTGTTCTTAACAAGAAAACAGCCGCCCGCCGTACTTCAAGATTAATGAAGCAAGCAGCTAAGCTGCAATCAGCCTAAATCAAGCTGAGATCGCACATAAACGCTGCAAGAAATTTGTTTTTTGCGACATTCTTCTTGAATAAAGAGTTCCGCGCTTTTGAACTTTTCTTGTTGGAAAACAGAAGCAACGAGCTCTTTAGCCATGGCATGCGTATAGTTCATGGCATAACAGTTAAATAAGAAAAAAAGTGGTTTGGGAGCCAAAGCTTGTTTGCATAAGCCAAGGAGCTGTTCCACGTTATTCTTAAAAGTAAAGATTCCTTTAGGGCCATGTCCAACTGGCGGTGGATCTAAAATAATTCCATCATAAAAAACACCGCGTTTGATTTCGCGTTTCAAAAATTGCATGGCATCGTCAGCAATCCAGCGAATAGACTGATTATCCAATTGACTTAAAAGCGCATTTTTTGAGGCCCAGCGTAACGTTGATTTTGACGCATCCACATGGCAAACCTCTGCCCCGGCTGAGGCTGCGACTAATGTGGCCGCACCTGTATAAGCAAAGAGGTTTAACACTCTTGGGTTTGGCTTTGGGCTATTTTGGATGACATGGGAAAGCCACTGCCAATTTTTAATCTGTTCAGGGAAAATGCCAATATTCTTCGCTTGTGAAAGATGCAGCTCGAAACAAAGCTGGTCCATTTTAATAAGCCAAGGCTCCTTCCAGGAAACCTCTTGGTGCCAAACATAGGCCCCTTTTTCCTGCTGCCTAGCCTCGGCACTAGCTGACCATTCTGTAAGCCGTGGCTGCCACACAGCCCGCACCTCTGGGCGAATGATAGTATTGTTACCAAACCGTTCCCATTTTTTTTGATTTCCCGAGTCAAGTAATACGTAATCTAGTTGCATATTTTAAAACTTTCGGCACATCACCCAAGCATCCTCGGGTTCGCTACGCAGGTGATTGGCTTGGTAGTAACCCAAGCGTGAAGATACACGTAAAAAACCTTCACTTTCATAAAAACCAATAGCAGCGTCATTGCTTTTGGCAACTTCAAGCCAGATCGAGGCAGGTGCTGCTGCTTCCGCATTTTTTAAAGGATCACTTATCCTGGTCACCAAGGCATGTGCAATCTTTTGATGTCGATGATCAGGATGGGCCATTATGCGAAAAATCCAAATTTCATCGATTATTACTCGGGCCAGCAAGGCTCCTAGTAAATTTCCATTTTCGAAATAGCCAAGGGCAATCCCATTTTTATGTGTCAATTCATCTGCAAGTTCGGCTTCAGACCAAAAAATAGCAAAGCACTCTTGATCTAACTTGCTCAAAACGCTTAGATTTTCTAGCTTTAAAATCGATATCATGCCACGTGTTCCCATATCTTCGACAAAAGCACTTCCCTGCCCATATTAGCATGACTAGAAGCCATGATGCAATCAGCGGGATTAAGAGAAAGATCTTTGGTGAATTGCGCCATTAGAGGCTTGCGCTTAGAAACGGGAACTTCGTCAATTTTGGTGATAACGGCGACATAGTTTCGCTCAGACTGTCTCAAGAGCAGACTTAAGTCGATGTCTTCGCTAGTAGGCTTGCGACGACAATCAAGCAAATGAAAAACCATGCGAATGGGGTGATTGCTGTCTAAGTAATCAGATAATGTTTCTGATAAAAGTGCTTTCTCCTCGTGCGAAAGCTTAGCGTAACCAATTCCTGGTAAATCGACCAGGTTTAAAAATTTCTCGCTTTTGACGCCTTCCTCATTTTTTTGCATGATCGTTGCAGAAAATAAATTCAAAGCCCTGGTTCGTCCCGGAGTGCGAGAAATTCGCGCCAAATTTTTGCGTGACATTAAGAAATTAAGTAAAGAAGATTTTCCGACATTTGAGCGACCCACGAAAGCCACTTGCGCAGTTTTGCTTTCCGGTAAAAGTGCCACGGTAGGGGCAGACAAAATATATTGGGCATCTTTAATTGACAATGACATCATGAAAACTAAGTAATGTAATTTTTAACATTTTACAATAAATCCACCTGATTTTTTATTTGACACTTTTTTTTGACTAAATGTTTACCATTAGCTTTTTGGCTGGGTTCATTCTTCTGCAAATCCTGGTGGGTGTGTTTGTCTCCAGGTATATCAAAACTGCCATGATTTCTATGTTGCTGGGCGGCTGGGCAAATTTGCGCTTTTGGCCATGTTATTTCCATGCATTTAGAAATGAGTCTTGCCGTTGCGGTTGCTATAGCGACGCTAGTAGCTGTTATCTACACCGCGTTTGTTGGACTGCTCGCGGATATGTATGTTGTTCTCATGATTATTGTTTTTACGCAGATACCAGATTTTTATCCTATGAGCGTGCTTAGCCAATTGTCACCCGCAAAAATATCAATGGTCAGCGAGGTGGCGTTGACTTCAGCTATTCTTTCTACGGTAGACAGTGCGCTTCTGGCCTCAAGCACCTCGATAACCCATAATATTTTGGGACAGTTTATTGATTTCAAAAAGAAGAAAAAATTGGAAATTGTGCTGGCGCGTTTTTTTATTGTGCTTGAAGCCTTCTTCATTATAAAGAGTCGGTTTTAAAAAGTTGCCAGTTTTTAAGCGCTACCATAGCTGTGTAGTCCATTGGCAAACCATCCGAGATTGACACCGAGAAATCCTGCTAAAATAATAAAGAATCCTAAAATAGCTATCACTGCCGAACGTGTTCCTGTCCAGCCATAGGTGACACGTGTGTGCAAATAAAGCGCATAGTTCAGCCAAATAACTAACGCGCCAGTTTCTTTAGGATCCCAGCCCCAATAACGCCCCCAGGCATAATGGGCCCAGAGTGCACCGGTTACTAGCACCACAGCGACGAGCGAGAAAGCAACCATAATATTAGAATAAGCGACCCGGTCTAATTGATTCACGCTTGGCAGCAACGCGCGAATTTTTTCTGGAAATAAAATCACCAGACCAATAAAAATTTGTCCAAGCAAAATGAAGCATAAAAATCCCAAATCCCACATGTTCGACTGCAAAGCCAGACGCCATGGACCAGGGGGCAGCAAACTTGGAGCGACTTTAGCATCGACAGTGACATTGGTCATGAGCAGATCATTGGATATCATTATGATAGCGACGGTAAGCATGGCGAGCACTCCCGCAAAATAGCTAATTTTCACCCACCCAGTTGGGATATCACTTTTTTTTCTGGCCTTAAACAAGACGACACTAGCCAAAAGGCAAAGTAAAATGGCGATGAGCAATGCTGGTCCAACGCCAGGCGAAGCTACATAGTAAGGAACAAACTTTTCTTCAATAATTTTACCGACACCAATATAGTCACCGCCCATTTCTCTTAAAAGTTTGACGCGATAAGCGGCGTCGCTCAGAAGTGAAAATCCGCGTCCTAAAACCAAAGCTAAAAAGACGGATAAACCCATCATGCCGCTGCTCAATGCTGTCAGCGGCAATTTGTCCTTGGCTTTGACCAGGTACAGTAAACTGGCAATGGCGGCTAAGGTGCCTGCCGCATAAGCGATAGAGGCGCTGATCACGTGCACCATGATCCACCAGCTTTTTAGCGCTGGCACTAAGGGTTTAATGACGCCGTCTGTTAAAGAAGCAACTCCAAAAGCAGTTAAAGATATTAAAAGTGCGAAGATGCCCATGAAGCGAACGCGCCATTTGACCTCGCAAACCAAGAAAACTAGAACAATGCCCCAGCTCATGTATACCATAATCTCGTATAAGTTGGACCATGGTGGGTGCTGAGTAAAAACTAACCACCTGGACAGGCCTGTTAAAGTTTCACTAGTCGCTCTTTCAACAGCCGCGACTTCAATATGCCCTGCTTCCATCCAACGAAAGACCATACCAATGGTTTGCAGTAAAAATGATGAGGCAACAATGATTGTGGCCAATCGGCGCCAAAATGATTTTCTAAGGCCCAAGTTAAAGCTGTAGATAAACAAAGCGAGAACATACCCAAGAATACAACTGTTATACCAAAATACACTGCTCATGGTTTTATCCAATTCGTTAATTTTTGAAATTCGTCGGCAAAAGCATGAGGGTGCCTTCTTGCAATTCCGGCGAAGCTTAGTTCGCAATCTTCTTCGTTTATTTTTTTGACGCTGACAAAGTAACGGCGATGACTCATACAAAAAGCCATGAATAAGCCAATAAACATGAAAACAAAACCTAAAAAGACCACGGCAATAAAAGGGACGCGAGCGACGCTTACACCCGTGGCATAGACTTGATCAAATCCTTGAAAAAAAACATCCCACTCCCCGCGGCGAACCATGGGATCAAAATCAGGATACTGCCGGAAAACCACAAATGTAGTCGCCTGCCCATCTTTGCTGACTTGCTGTATTTTAACTGCTTCTCCAAGCCCACCATAATCTTGTATCACTTCGATGGGAATCAGAGATGTTTGATCGGGCATTTGCGCCTTGGCGCCGATTGGTAAAGTGTAATTTTTGCGCGTGCCTCCATGAGGACCAATGCTTAAACGAATTTGTGAATCACCAGACATGGGCTGATATGAGGCTTGATAAAAAGTGTAGCCCTCATACTGCAAGGGCTCATTAACTCTGATGGTTTGCGTAGCGACAGGATTTACAGAATCATTTTTATGGAAAATAGCCAAATCTGATTCAAATGCCATGGGAGAACCGTCGACAAAAGACTTCAGTCTAAAATCACGACAGACGACGTTAAAATTAAGTTCATGTTGAAATGTGAGTCCGCCAGGACCTTTAATATGAACCGAATGTTCTTGGTCCCCTTCTACAATCATCATCATGCCATCAATTCCCAAATTAGTAGTGGCCATGGAACCAAACATGATCATTAGCAGAGCAATGTGAACAACGTAGACACCAGTGCGCGCGTACTTGTGCTTTTCATGAAATGCATAAAAATCATCGTCGTGACAAATGCGATAGGATTTTTCCGGGAATACCTTATCGATAAAGCGCATGGCCTGAGTAAAAGGCATTGTGGCTTTAATGTGATGCGCAGCTTTTTTGAATAAACGTTCGGTCAAAATACGTTCGGGGTGGTGAATATCGATCCAGATTTTGGGTAAACGCTCAATTGAACAAGCAATTAAATTAAGTGCTAGCAGTAAAATGACAACGCTAAACCACCATGAATGAAAAACGTCGTCTAATTCAAAAAAAATAAAAAATTGAGAAAATAAAGAGGTTTGTGATATAGAACTCAAATGCTCTTGCAGAGTCAGTGTTTGGTCCCAAAACATACCGACGATAAGCCCGAATAAAAGCAATGTTAAAATAATAATTGTTAATTTTAACGATGCAAAAAAAGCAAAAAGTCTATGATGAAGTAGGGATAGCCCCACAAATGCCTCCAGCCTATGAAAATGCTACGAATGACACTATTAGAAAATATTTTAAAGCCAAGAGGTAATGATGAAATGTTTTGCACTGACTGGAGGAATCGCTTCAGGAAAAAGCGCAGTATCAACGCTGCTGGCCAAAGCTAATATTCCCATTATCAATGCCGATCTTTTAGCAAGAGAAGTTGTTTTGCCTAATTCAGAAGGAATTCGCCAAATTTACGAAAAATTCGGGCCAGAATTTCTAAATAAATCAGGCGGCCTTGATCGTAAAAAAATGGCTGATTTGGTTTTTTCTGACGCTGATGCGCGCAAAAATCTGGAAAACATTACCCATCCTTTGATATCTCAAAAATTACGATTCCAATTAAACCAGCTTGAGCGTCAAAAAGTGCCTTATGCCATCTATGAAGCACCACTCATTTTTGAAAAAGGGCTGCAAGCTTTTTTTGCGGCGACTATTTTAGTAATTACGCAAACGCCCCTTCAAGAAGAGCGGTTAATGAAACGTGATAACATCAGCATTGCCGAAGCACAAAGCCGCATGAAAGCGCAGATGCAGACTGCAGAAAAAGAAAAGCTGACGCACTTTGTAATTGATAATAGCGGTACTTTGGCGCAAACACAGGAACAGCTGCAACGGATCTGGTTTCAATTAACGAATGACACCCTAAAATGTTGAGTTTAAGCAAGGCCTGAATGGCTTTTTGTTTATTTTAGGACCGTATACTTAAATTATGAAAACAACTTAAGTTAGACTACGTGAGCCTTGAAGGAGTT